>PAFF01000054.1 GCA_002704045.1 Fidelibacterota bacterium | reverse complement strand
TTTCATCATCAGATGAACTTTTATTAATACCTAGTATATCATAATAATCTCAAAAACTAAACATATCACCAATTATCATTGGAGCTTCAGTTATTGCTCTAGGTACAAGCTTACCTGAGTTATTAGTTTCACTTTATTCAATATTTACATATGATAATCCAAATGACATAGAAAATTTTGTATCTTCAAGTATAGTCATTGGAAATATTTTAGGCTCAAATATTGCAAATATAGCTTTAGTTATGGGCTTTTGTGCATTTATATATAAAATATCTTTTCAAATAAATGTATTAAAAGATTTATTGTTTATAACTATTCTCGGATTTTATGTTCTGTTATGTGTTTATTTTGAGTTTACTATAAATTATTTTCACGGAATAATATTATTATCATCATTTGCTTTATATTTTTATTATTTAATCAATTATCATAGTAATGTAGATAATAAAATAGATGCTAATTCTAATAGTTTAATTTATAGTTTTGTTATTATACTGCTATCAATGTTAGGCTTATCCATTGGTACTAATCTAATTGTTGATAATGCTTTGAATATTTCTAAAATAATGGGTGTTAGTGAATTGAATATTGGATTTTCTATTGTAGCTCTTGGAACTTCATTGCCTGAGCTTTTCACCTCTCTAGCATCTATAAAAAGAGGAAAGTACGATTTGCTCATTGGTAATGTTATAGGTTCAAATATTTTAAATATCATATTTGTACTTGGGGTTTCATCTCTTATTACAAATATCTCAATAAAGTCTGATATGCTTGAAGATGGTTTATTTATTGGTCTAATTTTCATTGCTAGTCATTTAATATTGCTATTAAATTATATTTTTTATAAATCTTTAAGTAAATTTTCAGGACTGATATTATTGGTTATATATATTTTTTTTATATATAAATTATTTTAAGTAATAGGTTATAATTATGATTAATTTTATTGATGTAACACTTAAACATAAAAATTCTAGAGGTATTCATAATATTTCTTTTGATATAGAGAAAGGTCAGTTTGTATACCTTATGGGTCCTACTGGTGCTGGAAAATCTACCATCATAAATTCAATTATTAAATCTGCAACTCCTGACTCAGGTCAAATTTTAGTTAATAATTTAGATGTTTCAAAATTATCAGATCATAATTTATCTCAGTATAGAAGAGATATAGGAATGGTATTTCAAGATTTCAAATTAATAGATGATAGAACTATCGCTGAAAATATTGCTTTACCTTTACAAATAATTGGAATTCAAAAAAGTATAATTTATAACAAGGTACAAGATGTTTTAAATAAAGTTGGTCTCAAACATAAAGTTAATTCTAAACCTAATGAACTAAGCGGCGGTGAGCAGCAAAAAATCTGTGTAGCTAGAGCGCTTATTAAAAATCCAAAAATAATTATTGCTGATGAGCCAACTGGAAATCTTGATCCTAGTTCATCTGATGATATAATTGATTTATTAGAGCAGGAATCAAATAATGGCACAACAATTGTTATGGCTACTCATAATTATCCATTGATAGAAAATAGAATTAAGCATTTTATTGAATTAAATAATGGAAGAGTTGTAAGGTGATTGAACAATTAAAATTTATCTTTTTAGAAAGTATAAAGTCTATAAAAAGATTTCCTATTTATTCTATTATTTCATCATTGACTATAATGGTTTGTTTGATAATAATTACATTTATAATCTATTTATCAGATATAACAAACAATCTATCTAAAAATTTTAAAAAAAATGAATCAGTTTTAAAGGTATTTATTAAAAATGATATTAATATTGAAGAGTCTCTAAAGATTTGTCAAGATATTAAAGATGTATATAAATTTGATATAATGACATTTGAAGATCGAAATAATTTATTTTCAAAAATTGATATAAATTTAAAGACTTGGCATCAAGATGATTTAGAGTTTATTCCATGTTTATGCTCTTTTAATATTGATGTTGAATCAGTTGAAGAAATTGATGATTTGTCAATCTCAATATTTGATAAATATAAAAATGAAATTGAAAAAATTGTTTATCCACGTAAATATTTGGTAAGGTTTGAAGAAATATTATCATTGGCATATTCTGTGATATTTTTAATAGGTTTAATTGTATTTATTGTTAGCATATACAACATATCAAATATTATTAAACTTTCAATTGAATCAAGAAAAAATGTCATCGACATACTAAAACTTCATGGTGCAAGTAAAATATTTATTAAATCTCCTTATGTATTAGAAGGTATAATTCATGGTTTGATTGGTTTTGTTTTATCGTCTTTATTTATTTTTATCTCTTTTAATTTATTCTCTTCGTTTGCTTACGAGCACTTTTTAGCGCAATCTTTGGTAACATCAATTTCATTAAAAGTATATATTTTAATTAATTTAATATTTGGTGTTATTCTTGGATTTATTGGTAGTAATTTAGCTACATCTAATTATTTAGAATAAAGGGTTTTATAAATGCCAAAAAATGTAAAATCAGATACAAAAAAAATAAAAAAAACATCTAAAGCTAGTAGTGCTAAGCAAAAAAAATTAAATGATGAAATAAAATCTTTAAATGATAGTTTAAAAAAATCTGAAGATAAATATGTAAGATTAATGGCTGAATTTGAAAATTTTAAAAAAAGGAATAACAAGGCTTTGATTGATTCTCATCAAAAATCTTTAGAAAAAATCATTAGTTCATTTTTACCAATTCTGGATGATATGCAAAGAATAATTAATGATAAAAATAATTCTGATATTGATGTGTTAAATGATGGTATATTAATGGTTGAAGCAAAATTTATAAAAATCTTATCTACTTACAATATCCAGAAATTTGATTCAGTTGGAAAAGAATTTGACCCTGATTTGCATGAAGCAATAATGAGTCAAAATTCAAAAGAAAAAGAAAATATAATTTTAGAAGAATTTGAAAAAGGTTATAAGATTGAAGAAAAAATTATTAGACATTCTAAAGTAATTGTTAGTAAAGGTAGTTAATGAGAGATTATTATGATATACTAGGTATTAATAAAAGTTCATCTGATGATGAAATAAAAAAAGCTTACAGAAAAATTGCCATAAAATATCATCCCGACAAAAATCCTGATAATAAATCTGCTGAAGAAAAATTTAAAGAAGCTGCTGAAGCTTACTCTGTTTTAAGTGATTCAGAAAAACGACAAAGATATGATCAATTTGGTCATGCTGGTGTTAATGGTTCTGCAGGAGGTCAGGGATTTTCAAATATGGATGTCAATGATATTTTTTCTGCATTTGGAGATATTTTTGGAGATTCTGATAATATATTTGGTAGCATGTTTGGAAATCAGGGAAGAAGTAGAAGGAGAAAAGGTGGTAGTGATTTAAAGATATCCATTCCCTTAACCCTTGAGGAAATGTATAATGGTGGGTCAAAGACAGTTAAAATTAAAAGATTCGAAAGAATTCCCGGTCAGTCGCCACAAAAGTGTACTGTATGTGGTGGCTCTGGTCAAATAAAAAGAGTTAGCCAATCATTTTTAGGACAAGTTGTTAACATTGTTGAATGTAGTAATTGTAATGGAACAGGTATGATTGGTGGTAGAGAAAAAAAATCTGCTGAGGTAACATTTGATATACCTCAAGGAGTTTCTGCAGAGCATTATCAAGTTGTAGAATCGATGGGAAATCAAGGTGTCAATGAATCTGATGATGGTAATTTAATTGTTTATTTTCAAGAAAAAGAACATTCATTATTTATGAGAAATGGTAGTGATATATATTTATCAATCTCAATTGGGTATCATCAAGCTGTTTTAGGTACAAAAGTAAAAGTACCTACAATTAATGGTAATGTAAATTTAACTATTCCAAAAGGTATAAAATCTGGTCAAATTGTAAGAGTAAAGGGAAAAGGTATGCCTGACCCAAGAAGAAGAATTAATGGAGATCAGTTTGTTAAAATAAACATAATTACTTCTGATGATAAAAGTAAAGATTTTATACTTTTAATGGAAAAAATGAAAGAAATTTTAGGAGAAGATATTAATTGTTCTAAATTTGAATAATTTTATCATATTTTATTAGATGAAAAATAAACAAAAAATGAATTCTTTAGATAAAAATAAAATTGAAATCAAATCATTTGCTTATGATTGGGGATTGATTTTCTTGGTAATGTTATTAGTGTTTATTATATCAATCCCACCAATTATATGGAATGAGGAAAATTCAAAAATTACGGATAGCAGAAAAAGAATGCTTGATTTAGCGTACGCGTTAAAGTCATACAATAAATTAACTGATCAACTAACTAATGATAAAGAATTAATTTTTGAAACTATAATGCATGTTAGAGACTCATTGATTGCTAATGAAACATTGAATGGAAAAAAGAATATTTATTTATCCTGCGAGTACGAAGCTACTTTTCTAATGGATCCTATACAAGGCTCAAGAGTTGATAGCCAAATTGATTTAAGTGCGATTGATAAAAAGGAAAGATTAAACTATATAGATAAAACAATCTATGATATGAAAACTAATGAATTTGATGGAACTAGAATTTATGAGATTCCAGAGATTGAGGATGTTAAAAATATTCCTGATAGAGTACCTTTGATTCAAATTGATTATGAAACTAAAACTACTTATTACTCTGACCCAACTTTACAAACGATAGATTCATTATATTCTCTTAAAAATTTGATTCGTTTTTCACGAAGAGATTGTATTGACACCGTTAAGGTAGATATACCAAGAAATTTTGGTTTAATGTTAGATACGTTATTTAGTAGCTCATCAATTGTTACTGAAAATGTAGTTGATACAATATATACATTAAAAGAACCTGTTGAAAATGATGATGTTCAAACCAGTTATGTTAAAAATCAATATTTATTTAAATACATACCTAGAAGTGAATATGATAGTTTATGGAATTTTGGAATTCCCAAATTTGAAAATCAATTAGTAACAATTGATTCATCATACTTAAATAAACTAATTAGTGATACAACATACACTATAACATATATTGATGATGAAGAATTTGACGAAACTGAAGAAGAGGCTTCTAATCAAATAATTAGAAAAGTTCTAGATATTGATATCTGGTATTTAATAGAAGAAAGTATGCAAAATTGTTCTGATTTCAAAAAAGAGTCTACATGTTTAGTCGATGCAGATTGTATTTGGGATTTAGAAAAAGGTTGTATTGATAATAATAAAGAAGAAGAAAACACTTTAAGCAATGAAAATGATTCAGAAGAGGATTTTATATCTGATGATGAATGGGATGACTTATTTGCAGATTTTGAAGATGAGCTTAAAAATGAGATAGAATTTGGTGATACTTTAAAAGTTAAATATGAATTTAAAAGTAGATTTATTTCAGGATATGAAATAATTAAAAGAATAATTAATATTGAAGATTATGATAGAAAAAGATATGATTTGACTAGAAAACTATCTATATCACCAATAACTGGTCAGGATTATAAGATAATTCTTTCTGGGAATGGTGAATTTGATACTGGTGAAGATTATATTGATTCAAATAATAACGGAATATGGGATATTGGTGAATATTATACAGATATGCCATCAAATTATAAAATTACATCACCAGTTGATGATAGTTACAAAGAAAACAGATTTATTTTATTCAATTTTAGGCCAGGCAGTCCAGGTTATATAGAAAATGATGAAATTAGTTGGGATGCTAAACCTAAATGGAATTATCCTCTTAAATAAACTAAATTATGATTAGTATTATAGCAGGAAAGTACAAAGGAAGAAAACTTTCCTATTTTAATAGTACTAAAGTACGCCCTACACAAGCTAAAGTTAGAAAATCAATTTTCGATATATTAGGTTCTCTTGATGGAAAAAAAATTTTAGATTTATACTCCGGAGTTGGTAGTTTAGGAATAGAAGCTTTAAGTAGAGGTGCATGTCATTTAACAGCTATAGAAAGTGATTCGAAAGTTTTTAGAATCTTAGTTAATAATATTAATATTGTGTGTAGTAAAGATGATGTTAAGCTTCATCGTATGGATGTTTCAAAATTTTTAAATATGAATACGAATAAATATGATATTATATTTGCTGATCCACCTTATACCGATTTAAATTTTTTTGAAATTAGAAAATCTATTTCTAATTTCTTAAATGAAAATGGTGTTTTTTGTATGGAAATGAAAAAAACTAAAGATGTAGTTTTTGATGAAGATATAAGAATTAAAAAATATGGTAGTACACAGGTAGCTATATGGAAAATAAGTTAAATATTGCGATATATCCAGGGTCATTTGATCCAATCACAAATGGTCATCTTGATATAATTTCAAGATCATCTAAACTTTTTGATAAGGTCATTATAGGCATATCTAAATCTTCTAATTCTAAAGATTATTTATTTTCAGATGAAGAAAGATTACAATTAGCTAGTAATTCGACAAAACACATAGATAACGTAGAACCAATTGTGTTTGATGGGTTATTAGTAGATTTTGCTTTAAAAAATAATATTAATGTTATCATTAGAGGTCTTCGAGCTTTTTCAGATTTTGAATCAGAATTTCAAATGTCATTAATGAACAGGAAATTAAATTCTGAAATAACTACAATTTTTATGATGCCTCATGAAAAATATACCCATATAAGCTCCTCTATTGTAAAAGAAGTTTTCTCTTTAGAAGGTGATATATCTGATTATGTTTCAGATCCAGTTTTAAAAGCTCTTAATTTAAAATATGAAAAATAATAATTTTTTAAAAAATTTATTTGAAAGAGCTTTAGAAAATAAATCCTCAATTATTCTTCCTGAAATAACTGATGACAGAGTTAAAAGAGCAACCTTAGAACTTAAAAAATTAGGTTTTAATATCATTGATATAAATGATTTTTCCGATAACAGTAAATATATTGAATATATTTTAAAGCAGAAATTTTCTAATAATTGGCCTGAGAATGAAATAATTAAATACTTACAAAACCCTCTAAATAAAGCAATGACAATTTTAGCATGCAATGAAGTTGATGGTTTGGTAGCAGGGGCAAGTACTTCAACAGCAGATGTCCTTAGATCAGCTTTGAGGATTGTGGGAATTAACCCCAAATACAAATGGATTTCCAGCTCGTTTTTAATGATAAATCAAAACAATATTTATACTTATTCTGATTGTGCTGTTATTCCTGAACCTACATCTGAACAGCTAGCACTTATAGCCAAAGCTTCATCAGACTTGCATCAGCTAATAACAAATGAAAAACCTCGTGTTGCATTTTTATCTTTTTCAACTAATAAAAGTGCCAATCATTATAGAGTTGATAGGGTTAGACAAGCTGTTGAAATATTTGGAAAAAAATTCCCTGAAATTATGCATGAGGGTGAAATACAATTTGATGCTGCAGTTTCAAATGATATTGCTAAAAGAAAAAATATTAATACAAAATTAAAAGGTTCAGCAAATGTCTTTATTTTCCCAAATCTAGATGCTGGAAATATTTCATATAAAATAACTAGACAGCTTGCAGGTTTTGACGCTTGGGGGCCTTTATTGCAAGGATTAAATCGTCCAGTTCATGATTTATCTAGAGGATGCAGTATAGATGATATTATGAACGTTGTTGCAATTACTTCTATTCAAAAACCTATCTAAAATCATAACTTTTTTCATTATATTTAGCGGTATACAAAATTAGATTATATATGTTTATTTGCATTTTATGTTAGATGTAAATCATATTAAAGTAATAAAAATAATGTAAAGGATTAAAAATGCAAAATATAAAGACACCACAAAATGGACAAAAGATTTCAATTTCAAACGGTAAATTAACTGTACCTTCAAATCCGATTGTACCATTTATTGAAGGAGATGGTATTGGTGCTGATATATGGGCTGCATCAGTAAAGGTGTTTGATCAAGCGGTATTAAAAGCATACAATGGAGAAAGAAAAATTGAGTGGATGGAAATATATGCTGGAGAAAAAGCAAATGATGTTTATAATGAAAATATTTGGCTTCCTCAGGAAACTTTAGATGCAATTAATGAGTATTTAATTGCTATCAAAGGTCCTTTAACAACTCCTGTTGGAGGTGGCATTAGATCTATAAATGTTGCATTAAGACAAAAATTAGATTTATATGTTTGCTTAAGACCTGTGACTTGGTTTAATAACGTTCCATCACCAGTTAAAAATCCAGAACTAATTGATATGGTTATTTTTAGAGAGAATACAGAAGATATATATGCGGGCATTGAATTTTTATCAAAAAGTGAAGACTTAGGTAAATTTTTGAATTTTATGAAATCTGAATTTCCTAGTCAATATGATAAAATACGATTTCCAAATTCTTGTGGAATTGGAATTAAACCAATTTCACAAGAGGGTACTTATAGATTGGTTGAATCAGCAATTAATTATGCCATTGAAAATAATAGAAAAAGTGTAACATTAGTTCATAAAGGAAATATAATGAAATTCACAGAAGGTGGATTTAAAGATTGGGGATATAAAATTGCTGAAGATCATTTTTCTGATTCTGTTTTTACATGGAAACAATATGATGATATTAAAGAAAAGCATGGAGTAGATGAGGCAAATAAAATACAAAACGAGGCAGTAGAAAAGGGTAAAATAATTATTAAAGATGTTATTGCAGATGCATTTTTACAACAAATTTTAACTAGACCAAATGAATATGATGTTATAGCTACCATGAACTTAAATGGTGATTATATTTCTGATGCACTTGCTGCACAAGTTGGTGGAATAGGTATTGCTCCAGGAGCAAACATAAACTATCAAACAGGAAAAGCAATATTTGAAGCTACTCATGGAACAGCACCAAAATATGCAGGACAGGATAAAGTTAATCCAAGTTCAGTCATACTATCAGGTGAAATGATGTTGAGGTATATGGGGTGGAATGAAGCAGCTGATTTAATATTGAATGCTATGGATAAAACTTTTTCAAATGCAACAGTTACATATGATTTTGCAAGACAAATGAATAACGCAACTGAATTAAAGTGTTCAGAATTTGGTGAAGCTCTAATTAATAATATGTAACCATGCGTTTTATTGATGAAACAATAATTCATGTTAAAGCTGGTGATGGTGGACATGGATGTATCGCTTTTTTAAGGGAAAAATTCAGACCTAATGGCGGACCTTGTGGGGGAGATGGAGGAAAAGGTGGAGATGTAATTTTTCTTTCTGATAAACAACTCTCAACACTTCAAGATCTACCTAAAAATCATCATTATAAAGCAAAAAGAGGGGAACATGGCAAAGGAAAAAATTGTCATGGAAAAAATGGTGAGAACTTTATTATAAAAGTACCCGTAGGTACTATTGTTAGAGATTCAAATACAGAGCAGATTATTTATGATTTTAAAAAAGAGTCTGAATCATTTATTATTGCTCAAGGTGGTAATGGAGGTTTTGGAAATGCTAGATTTAAAACAAAAAACAATGTAGCTCCGAAAATTGCCAACAATGGAGCTTTAGGTCAGGAATTTTCACTATCATTAGAATTAAAGGTATTAGCTGATGTGGGTTTAGTTGGGTTTCCTAATGCAGGAAAATCTACATTTATATCAAAAGTTTCCAATTCAAAACCTAAAATTTCAGATTATCCTTTTACAACTTTAACTCCAAATCTTGGAATTGTTAAATATCATGATTATAAATCTTTTGTAATGGCTGATATACCTGGTCTTGTTAAGGGCGCATCAAAGGGAAAAGGTTTAGGTAATCAGTTTTTAAGACATATTGAAAGAACAAAAGTTTTAATCTTTATCATCGATGCTAATTCGGAGTCTATAGATGATGATTACTCTACACTAAAAACGGAGCTATTAAATCATAAGCCAGAACTAGATAAATTGCCAAAATTAATACTTCTATCTAAAATTGATACAATACTTGATGAAGATTTAAACCAAAAAAAACTTCCAAAGAACATAGAAATAATAAAAATTTCTTCAATAACAGGAAAAAATCTTGAAAATGCTACTAAAAGTATTGCATATTTAGTAGAGTCTTATGACAATTATTGAACATAATAAATAGAAATTGTTTACGTGTGCAAACCAATTTCTAATTTTTCACTAATACTAGTCTCGTAATAAAATAGCATTATATTAATATATAAAGTTTGTTTATTTGGTTAATTTTGTGACCGAACGCATAAAATATGTTATTGATTTTTTATATATTCCTATGATATTATTTCATAGGTATTAATTTTTAAATTATTATTGATACAAAAATTTCAATTTAAGGAGAAGAGAGATGAGATTTACAAAATCTATCATTGTTAGTTTAACGTTATTAATTTCAAGTATTTTTGCTCAAGATGTAACTTTAGGTCTTGGTTCTTACGACGGTTCAAGCGCAGAAGTTACAATGAATACAACTGCAGATGTTGGTGGTTTTCAATTTAGCGCACCAGGTGCTGCTATTTCAGGAGGTAGTGGAGGTTTAGCAGCAAGTGCTGGATTTATTATATCTGCTGGCGGTGAAACTGTTCTTGGGTTTTCATTTTCTGGAAGCACTATACCTGCAGGAAGTAATGGTGTATTAACTAATTTATCTGGATCATTTCCTTCTGATTTATGTTTATCATTTGGTACAGGTGCTATTGCTGATGCTAATGGTATTGCTCTTGAAGCAACATTTGGCGAGTTTGATTGTGATTATGTTGATGAATGTACAGATATTGATGGTGATGGTGTATGTGATGACGTTGATGATTGTGTAGGTCAATATGATGAATGTGGTGTTTGTAATGGTGATGGTATTGCAGATGGTGCATGTGACTGTGCTGGTAATGTAGAGGACTGTGCTGGAAACTGTGGTGGTGATGCTGTAGTTGATTCTTGTGGCATATGTGGTGGTGATGGTAGTAGTTGCTCTGTAGATAATTTAACTCTTTCAATCGGTAATTTTTCTTCTTCTTCTATGGAAATTTTAATGGAAACTCCTTATGATGTAGGTGGTTTCCAATTTGATATTGTAGGTGCAACAGTTAGTGCTGGTAGTGGAGGTTTAGCTCAAGATGCTGGATTTTTCATTTCAGCTGGTGGTGAAACTGTTCTCGGTTTTTCATTCTCTGGTGGATTTATTCCTGCAGGAAGTTCAGGAGTGTTAACAACATTAGCGGGATCATTTCCTGGTGATGCATGTTTAGATTTCGGTACTGGAGCAATTTCAGATACATCAGGTATTGGTTTAGATGCAACTATTGCAAACGGATCTTGCGAAGTACCTTGCGATGATATAGATGCTGATGGTATATGTGATGATGTTGATGAATGTGTAGGTCAATATGATGAATGCGGTGTATGTAATGGTGATGGTATTGCAGATGGTGCATGTGATTGTTTTGGTAATGTAGAGGACTGTGATGGAATGTGTGGTGGTGATGCTGTAGTGGATGAATGTGGTGTATGTAATGGTGATGGTATTGCAGATGGTGCATGTGACTGTGATGGTAATATACTTGATGATTGTGGTATTTGTGGTGGTAGTGGAGTAGATGAAGATCAAGATGGTATTTGTGATGATATTGATGAATGTTTTGGTGATAATAATAGTGGTAACATAGATGGTGATGAATTCTGTGATGCTAATGACCCATGTGAAGGTTTTGAGAATGATTCAGATGAAGATTTTGATGGTATATGTGATGATTTTGATGAATGTTTTGGTGATAATAATAGTGGTAACATAGATGGTGATGGATTCTGTGATTCTGATGACCCATGTGAAGGTTTTGAGAATGATTCAGATGAAGATCAAGATGGTATTTGTGATGATATTGATGAATGTTTTGGTGATAATAATAGTGGTAACATAGATG
>PAFF01000053.1 GCA_002704045.1 Fidelibacterota bacterium | reverse complement strand
ATTCAAAAGTGCTTGAGCTAATGTTAAATTTAAAAATATAATTGTAAAGAAAATTTTAAAACGCATAATCTACCTGTATTTTATAATCGAATTGATTGTTAGAAACCCATGGATTATTAATCCAATTACCTTGTTCTGTTTGTGCTTCAGTGATATTTGTCATTGGGTGATCTGAAGTATAACTAAATTTAAAATTGAAAGATAATCTTTGATTAACCAAACTATGAAATGAAAGCCAATGATGAAAAGCACCAAATTCACTATCAAAAATTCTAAAATCATTATCTCCAAAATACCATGTAAAACCTTTAATATATAGAGAGCCAGTTCTAATTTTAAATTTATCACTAACATTATATTTAAGTGTAACTCCTATTGTTCTATCTGGTGAACCTATATCACCAATAACCATATCTTCTCCTGATGGCCCATCTGTTAACCTTGGTCTAGGAGAAAATGTTGTATATCCTAAAGCATATAAAAATTCTAACTCATTAAAATTAGAAAGCATCATTTTTACTCTAATTCTAGTTTCTCTAGAATAATAAGGGCTTGGATGAAAAATGTCAAAAGTACCCCTTGCCTGCCATTTTTGTCTTAAATATATGCGATATTTAAATATTGGTCTCCACTGTAATGATAATACTGTCCTAAAATACTTAGCATCGTCTGCTTTCCTAGTCCAATGATCAGACTGTAAAATTCCAGTTATATTTCTGTGAAATTGATATCTAGAATTTATATAAAAACCCTCTTCAGCTTGAGGCTGTGGATTAGCTGTATATAAAAATGCATATACAGGATCTTCAAGCCAATATGAATCTTCTAAAATAGAAGTTTTATATCTTTGATAATTTGAAAATGATCTTTGATAAGGATTATCATATTCTAAATCATAATTTCTATAAAATAAAAGTAAATTAAAATTATCAAATTGGAAAAAGCTACTCAATACTGATGCTTTTGGTGAAGATTTCAAATTTTTCATGTTATAATCGTCAAGCAATGCTCCATACTCACCTTGAATAGATATATTTTTAATTACAGAAGAAAAATTAAATCCTAAAGCTTTTCTTGATGATTTTACAAAATCATCAAATGAACTAAATATTCCCGAAGCATTTGAGGAATTAGAATACATTGCCGCTATTTCAGGGTCTGCAGAATTTGTAAGATATGTTAAATAATACGTATCACCAGAATAATCAGGGTCGGGACCACCAACTATAGTTTCTCTTATTTGAGGATCTAAAACCCTATCATATAAACTTTCATAAAATGTAATTCCTAAATTTGTACCAATAATTGGTGAAAATCTTATGTCTGTACCAAAAGTTATCTCTTCAACTGAGTTAGTTAAAGAGTGAAATACTGTAGTATCTCCATTATAGCCTAAGCCATAAGACAGTCTTGGTTGCATAACTATTAAAGATGAAAAACTTCCATCCTCATTAATAATTGCATCTCTTTTATCTTTTGAGCCAAACAAAGCTAATCTTAATAGTTTATTTGATAATTGTAATCCTATTCCATTTAAAGTATATTGACTATTTCGTGTTTCATCTTGGTGAATACCACTTAATCTTTTTGAAAAACCAAAACCTGTTTTTCTTGGACTAAAAAAATCACTACTTTCAAATACTACGCCTTGCCCAAATGAAGCAGTAAAATTACCAAATACTAATTTATCAATTTGAAAATTAAAAAAAGAATTTAGATTTATTTTTTTTAACGAAAAATAAAACTTCTGAGTGCTATTTTCAGAAACTTCTCCAACATTTCTATTATATAGATAACCTGAAGATATATGTTTATTTGAAATAATCCATTTTGATAAAACTTGAGGAATTTCAGGGTTGTAAAATTGTACTATACTTGCATCATCATCTGGGGTGCTTGTCAATGGAGTATTTCTTACAATACTTGAAAACCTAAAATAAGCTTTACTATTATCTATATCATTAAAACTTACAAAATCACGTAGATTTTTATAGCCGTAATAACTAATTCCAGGTGAATTTTTCAATTCAAAAGTACCATTAATATAGCCTCTTTCTTTTTGTAATAGTACTGCAGTTACATCAATTGGACTTAAATTAGGCAGAGAATATAAATCATCATAATTCATATTATTTACATTCATTGGATTAAAAAATAAATCGAGCCAATTTTCAGAAAGGCCTTCCTGATTTTCAGATGATGATAACCATCTTTCTATCTTGTATGATGATCTTTTAGAAAAAGATGCTTTAGTGCCAATTGGGGAAACACTAACATATGATTTTATTTTTTGAATATCATTTATATCAATTCCATCTATAAAATTTAGATCGTATATGGTATCAATTAAACCATTAGTATCCATATAATTTTTTATCAAATCTATTTTTTCTTGAGAAAGTACTTGATTTAAAGATTTCCAATCTTCATTTGATGCAGAATTAATATTAAAGGCTAATAAAAAATTTATGCAAAAAAAATATATAAATTTTTTATACATACCTAAAAGTTTACTGATAAAGAAAATTGATGAGTCGTAGGTAACACGTGATGAGTTAAAAAACTATATGAGAAATTACAGCTATATAAATTAGCTAATTTGATATTTCCAAATTCAAATCCACAAGAAAATCTATTTGGATTAGATTGTAAACCAGTTCTTATTGTAAATGATTCCATTAATTTATATTCTATACCAAATCTAATTTCTGAATCTAAATTTCCTGACAATTGATTAATATCTAAACTTGTAGTTAAATCCTTATATGGCAAATAAGATAAGCCAATGCTCATAGTTTCAGGTAGACTTAAACCTAAATTTGAACCCTCAATGTATGATGTTATATTTCTAATATAATAAGCAATATAATACTTTTTGTTTAGTACACCTTGAAATCCCATGTCAATTCCTGAAGCACTACCAGAACCTAGATTCATACCATTACTACCATCACCTTCTGTACCTGCACTTTGTCCAAATTCATAATTATACAAATTAAATCGTAAACCCATTTGAATTAAAGATTGTCTATCACTATATAATTCAAAGCCTTTTGCAATACCTACTGTTGTTTCTGATGACAGTGTATTGCCACCAAACTCTGTAGATATATTTTTAAAATTTATAGCATAATTATTAATTGAAATTCCAATGTGAGATAAAGGTAAAAAGTCTAATCCATATAAATTACTATAACCGCTAATAATTGTAATATCAGAATAATTTGATAGTTGTGCTGGATTATGAAAAATACCTGACTCAATGTTATTTCCACTAGTAATAGCTCCAGACATAGCTGTTGATCTAGAACCAAGATAATCATATGTGCTAAAAACCTGGGTAAATGAAATTGATAATAAAATTATACTTAAAATATGTTTCATTTATTTATACCTATTACGACTGGTGCTGTATCTATAGTAGTTTTACCTGTTTGAAAATTACTAGCCTCAATATGCATTATATAAGTTCCCGGCATTTGAACTTGTCCCATTTGATTAGTACCATCCCAAGCTGAATAAAACTCTTGCCTGTTAACCGTTCCTGATGATTCATAATACTTATCAACTAATGTAGTCACAAATCTTCCAGATAAATCAAAAATTCTTACAATCACTCTAGAATTAGATGGAAATGAATATGAAAAATCTAAAACTTCATTAGCACTAGGCACTAAAACATATGGACTTGGATTTATGCTTGCTTTATCAAAAGTTTGGGTACCATCAAATTCACCTTCCATATCATAACTTTGTAAAATCTCAAAGTCATTAACATCACAAACTAAAATTTGTTTTTCACCGTTATATTCAAAAACATTACCTAATGCCTGAACAAAATATCTATTATAAGGCGGTTCTAATAAGTTTGAATATTCAGGGTCATTGGCAATATCCCAATTATCTGGCCAAATTGTTAATTCAATTCTAAAGCCTTCTTCATCCTCAATGGTAACTGCATGAGGACCACCAAATTGAGTGATGTCAAAATAATCAACAATCATACCAGAAGGATTTACAATTGGGCAATCTAAGCTACCAAGAGGACACCCATCTTGAGAATTACCTGCACAATCATAAACACCATTAATAATATCTAAAAAAGACATTTCTTTCTCAATACCTTCAATTGACCAAGAAAAATTAAAATTTTCACTAGTCTCATCGTGACCGGTAATACCATTACCATCATTTTGATTTTCTTCAACTTCATCAATACTTAATCTTACATATAAAGAATCATAAAAATCAGATGATAAATAACTTCTTATAAATTTTTGATTTTCTAAAATTGTATCATCAAATGTATATCCATCATCTACAGATTTAAAAACTCCTTTATCATAATCACCCCATAAAAAATAATCAACATCTTGGATGATTTGTGATTCTCCATCCCAGTAAAATAATACTAACATTTCTTCTGATCCTGATAGATTTGGATTTACGCCATATTCTACAACTTCTAAATTTTCATCTAGAATACTTAAGTTAGATTCATAGCCATAGTAATTGAAAAAATCTTCACTTGTCTGCGTTGTAACAATATATGTTTCTTCAGATGGAATAGATGTGCCTGATGGAAATTTAATTAAAAAGTCAAAATTGCCAATTGATTCCCCATTTATCCATTGATAGTATTTATTACTATCAGACAAATAATAATTGCTTAAATCAACAGATTCACTTAGAGGATTGTATATTTCTATCATTTCAGCTTGGTCAGGTGTAATGCAAACTTTATTTAAAACTAAATGATCTGCATTGCCTGAAAAAGCAAAAGTAACTAATAATATTAAAATATATTTTTTCAATGGTTACCTAATTATTTTAGAAGTGTTATCTTCTTAGACTCTATATTATTGTTTGCTTTAATTTGTACGAAATATTCACCACTACTATAATTTTGTGCATCCCATACAATAGAATTAACAATATTTTTTAAAACAAAACCACTATATAAAACATCTATTTTTTGACCCATTAAATCATATACAGAAATATCTACAAATTGTGATTCTTCAAATGAAAAATCTATAGAAATAGTTGGGTTAAATGGATTTGGATATGCCTTAAATATTGAAAAATCTTCAATTAAATCAGAGTTATTAAGTATCCCATCTAAAACATCATTTGCATCTCTAGGTAGTACTCTAAAATTTCCAAATGAATATGATAAAGGTCCAGTAATAGTATATTCTTGACCAGTCACCGGTGTAAACGAATACATTAAATCATCTACCATATTGCCACTTAAAGTCCATTCACCATATTCGTTTGGAGGTCCATCGCAAGTTCCTGATATAGTAACCAATACTGATTCATATTGCTCTTCACCTTGATTAATATTAATTGAATTAAATAATGAATTACCATTTGAAAGAACATTATAACTACCTCCATCAGCAATCACTATTTCAGTTAAATCATAATACTCTTCAACTAAACCAGTTACCTCAACATCATCACCAACACTGACTGAAGCGTTTCCAAAATCTACTATCCAAATACCATTCCAAGGACCAAATTCGTCTTGAATAAAAAATCCATTTTCTGCTCTACCTGTAACTATTCCACTGCTAGTTACAACTTGTCCAGCATATGGAGAGGAATTTGTCTCACCTTGAACTTCAGAAATTGTAAGTGTACCAGCAGAAGCTATTACAGTAATAATTACAGAATCTGTTGATTCATTACCATCTAAATCATATACTGTTAAATCAAAATTTAATGTTGTTGATTCATTTGGAGCTAAAAAGCTTGGAGTCATAGACTCTTCATCATCTAGATTGACAGCAACACCTGAAGTTTGTTCCCAAAAATAAGCTGCTACATCACCATTAGTATTTAAACTACCTGAAGCATCTAATGTAACTACTGTACCTGCATCAACAGTTTGGTTATCTCCAGCATCAGCAATCAAACCTTCAACCGGAGCAGGAAAATTAATGGTTGCAGTTGTTGAAGTAGTTTCTACAGAAACTAAATCGATAAAATATTTTGTCGGATCAGGTCCAGATGAACTACTGTATAATCGAGCCTGAACAACAAGGGCTTCTCCTGATTCCCAATTTTCTTGTGATGTTGAAAAAGTATGACACACTTGGTCCCATCCTGTACCAGCCGTATATTCTTCGTTACCATCAGCTGAACCTGCATACGAATTAATATCGTCATTTGCTGTCCAACTTCCCCATACTCTCATTGAAGGAGCTGATCCCGTTGTGGTATCATAACCATAAAAACATGCAGTAATTTGATCGCCTTCAGAAATATCTGTAATCCATGCAATAAATGCTTGTGGTGTGCCATCAATAGGTGACTCAGAAACAGTTAGCATATAATCTCCATCGTAAGGTGATATCCCATCTGTCTCACCTACATTTTCAACATTTGCTAAATTGCCATAAGAGCCTAAAATTGTTCCACCATCTTCCCAACTATAAGTATTTGATAATGAAAAAGAAATTAGAATTATTGAAAGTATAAAATTTTGCATTTTTTTCTCCTGAAATAGTAATTTTATTTGGACACTTAATATAATACAAAACGTCTAATTAAATATCATATTTTAATGAAAAAATATAAGGCGAACCTAAAGCTTGATGAAATGATATTCCATAATCTAATTCAAACTTTCTATATCTAAATGTTAAACCACAGGAAAATTCAGTTTTATCGCTTGTATGATATAGGCCAGCTATAAAATTAAAATTTGATATTTGAGTTGTTGAGCTTAGTCTTAATGCTAAATCATTAGATAATGATTCATGATAGACAAAATCTGAATGAAATGTGGATTTTATATCTTTTAAATGATAACTAATTCCAATTCCAGCCTCTAAAGGATAATTTAATGATTCATTTTTTGTTTTTTCGATGCCTAAATTATTTAAGGCAATACCTAATGATAAATCATTGTTATAATCATAAGATAAACCAAAATCAAAATTATAACCTGTTGACTCATCTGTGTATAATTGATTGTATATTAAGTTTGTTTTGATTCCAATTCTTATATTTTCTTTTAATTTTGTTCCAAAGCCATAAGAAAAAAGAACGTGGTGAATACTAAAAATATCAATCGGATTTTCAGAAGGTGTAAGATACCTTAAATCAATATCATCAGCTGATAAATTAAATAAGCTTATATAGTGATGATTTTTTCCGCTCCAATGATATTCAATATTGCCACCTTTTATATTTTGATACCAATTTATTGATGATATTTTAAATCCTTTGCTTGTATTTCCAATATTAGAAAAATTAAAACCTATATTTTGAGAGTTCGCTAAACCACTATTTGATGAGGCAATTTCAATTGCATTATGTGGTAAAGAAATAGATTCTACACCAAAAGAAAAAACAAATTGCACCCACAATATAATTACATACTTATTCATTCAATCCAATACTCCATGTAAATAAATGACTCAAACCTTCTCCCTGATTTCCAAAATCCACTGCATAATCTAATATGATTGGGAGTTGATTAATATAAAAATTATATCCAAAACCTAAAGTTATATCTTTATTAAAATCATAGCCACATCTTAAATCAAAATTATCAAAACCTAAATACTCATATGCAATTTTTGTTTGATTAAATTTGGATTTATCATAAGTGTCTTGTTGTATAAATAATTTAGAATTTTGATTTATGTTAAACATACTACCAAAAGAAATAATTGAAGGATATACTTCTTCGTAAGAATTAGATAATCCATCACCTCTATCTATGTCCCAATTTAGGTAAGGATTTAAAAAGTTTTGAAACTTAAATCCAATCCGCCATTTTGGATTAATATTAATAATTCCACCAAAATCTAGTGTGATAGAATTTCCTGTGTATTTATCAATATGATTTTCATTAACATATAAATTTGAATAGTGAATTCTCGTACTTAAACCAATGCCTGTACCGTTTTTTGTTCCTACCCCAAAGGATAATAATCCGTAATATTCTGTATTTGATAATTCATTTGTTGGATTATTAAATGAGTCTCTTCCCATGAACTCTCCACTGGAAGTTCTTAAAATTGCAGCAGATACCCCAGCATTACCAGCTAATTTTTGTGAATAGTAGAATGTTTGCAATGATCTGTCTAGTGACATTATAAAATATGATAATCCATAAATTTTTCCTTTACTCTGATTAAGAGAAGCTGGATTAATAAATGAATTTAAATTATTATAATTATCTGCAACTAAAGATGATGACAATGATACAGATCTAGCGCTATGACCATATTCATAACTTGCGCCAGCTGAGGAATATATAAAACTCAATAAAATAATATAAAGGTATTTATTTCTCATTTGATTACCATCAGTTTTGTCCAATAGTACTTTCCATTTAACTTTAATCTACAAAAATAAACACCATTTGAAACAATATCATTATTTTTATTTCGTCCATCCCAAATAAATTGTGCATTATCTCCAATTATTTCTACATTATTTAGATTTATAATATGTTGCATACTAAAATCATAAATGTTTAATTCTGGATTAATGCTTGAATTATAATCAAATCCAATTCTTACACGATTATAACCTTCATTAACGTAATAAGGGTTTGGATATGCAGATAGATTGATATTATCGTTTGCTTTATTCCATGTTCTATACATTGTCCAATTATAACCGTTATCAATGCTGTAAAAAATTCCATCTGGAGAACCAGCCCATAAAAATTTATTATCATTAACTTCATTCACATTAGAACTGTATATAACATCTGTTAATATACTTTGATTTTGATCCTGAATCTGATATGGTATCCATAATTCAAAATTTATTCCTTCATTTTTATACAAACCTTTATCTGTAGAGGCAAAAATATTTTCACCATCAAAACTTAAATCATATACAATTGCTCCTATACCTTCAAAAAATGATGTAAATTGCCAAGTTAATCCATCATCTTCAGTATAAGTTAATTTATGAGGTATAGATCTATTAAGAGAGGGATCCCAGCTTACTGCCCATAAACGATTTGTATTGTTTTCTAAAATCTGATTTCTTATACCAATAACCCATCTATCTCCCATACCATTACTTTCATTAAAGTGAATCCAGTCAATACAATTATTTTCCTCATTTATTATACCTTTATTTATACCATCTCCTGTACCTACCCAAATTATA
This sequence comes from Fidelibacterota bacterium, assembly GCA_002704045.1. Taxonomy (GTDB): domain Bacteria; phylum Fidelibacterota; class Marinisomatia; order SCGC-AAA003-L08. Next base: position 11,640 of record PAFF01000053.1, on the reverse strand, counting down.
TTTTCATCAATAAATACTGAAAAAGCCTTATGATTATCGTTACCATCTGGAGGGTCCACAGGGTTATATTCATAGCTATCAGTATCAATGTTATTGCATAATAAATTTGTTTGATTATCTTTAGGTAAAGGTATGAGCTCCCATTCAGGATTAGGTAAAGTGGAATCAAATCTTCTTAAACCCCCTGCAAAACTTGTAGCATAAATATATCCATTATATTCTTCTAAATCATATGATACATTATATATTTGTGTTGTAATGGATTTAAATCTTACGCTATCCTGATTTCCCCAATTTACCCATGTATATGATGACTCAGTATCATCTAAAGGTTGATTAATATAACTCCAAGTATTGCCCTGATCATTTGACCATGAAACACCTGTGCCCATAGGTCTATATCTACTATTTTGGTAAATGGATTTTGCACCTGAGATTGCCATTATATTATTTTTTATAATATATGCCGGGCTACCACCCTCAGGTAAATCTGTATTTGAAATAGAATTAAATAGAGGGTTACTACCATTTGTAAAAGTAACAAAAGATAAACCTGCTCCAGTTCTTAACCATATAGTATCTTGTAATTCAAAATTATCATTTGTCATTTCATATATAGCATTACTATATAAATCAGAATATGAATAATCAGTTTGATATTCAAATTTTTGATAATTATAATCTAAATGAAATTCCAAATTACTGCTTAAAGCGTGATGAAATAACAAAAAATATATTATGATTTTCATTCTACAAGCTCCAAGATTATTCCCTCAATCTCGTCTTTTAAACCATCTCTATCTTCAACTACAAATTTAAATTCAATAATACCAGTTCTTCCACAATCAGTTTCATTAAATATTAGCTCTTCTTCTTCATAGAAAGCTGAACCATCTATAGGCCTTATCAAGATTTCCTCATCATAAATAAATATAGTATCTGATAAAGATTCTGTATAATTAAAAATCCATGTTTGATCAGATATGTAATCTTCTTCAATTATATCTTGATCGCAATCATCATCAATAACACATTCAACATCACATCCATTAAGTAGTGTTCTTTTGATTTCATATTTTACTTTTTCAATATTATTTAAATAATTTAATTCTTTAATTTTTAATCTTAAATCTAGAATAGTCCATTGGGTTTGATCTATTTGATAAATATTTGGTATCTCTATTTCTATAATCTCAGGTGCAATTGAAGTAGTTAAATCATTATTAAATGAATATGTACTTTGATCTGAAAATCTAATTGTTAATTCTAAATCATATAAATAGATGTCTTGAGGTAAAGCTGGATTATTATTTTCATCAACTAAGTTATTTTCATAAATGTATATATTAGAATTCATATCTGTAACACCTAATTCAAATTCATGATAAATAATATTATCTTCTTTAATAATACCCGATATAGATTCAATATCATCTAAATAATCTAAAAATTCCATATAAACTGACAACTTATAATCTATACTATTATAATCTGCATGAAATGCAGCTACGTTGTTATAGTAAAAATCATTTATTTCTGGTAAATCATTGATATCTTCATTAATGCATGAAAAAAATAAAAAACAAATCAATGAAAAAATACTTATTCTACAATAAGGCAAAGCCATTCTCCCATTTTTACTGTATTTAAAACTTTAAAATCTAACTTACTCAATAATTTAACTACAACTTTCTCATCATTTAATAATAAACCGGATAAAATAATTTTAAATTTATTTTTTTTATATTTATAAATGATAGGTAATAAATCTAGAATCACATTTTTATTTATATTGGCTACTACCAAATCATAAGAAAAGTCCTTATTCAACAAAACATCATTGATCTCTAGTGAATAATTTGACTTGATATTATTTAAAATCATATTCTCAATAAAATTTTCTTCACAATCTTGATCATATTCAATAGCTTTGACATAAGAAGCACCAAATTTTAATGCTGCAATACTTAATATCCCACTTCCAGCACCTAAATCTAAAATTTTAAACCCAGGCTTAATTATATCTAACAAAGATTTTATAATAAGTTGGGTAGTTTCATGATGTCCTGTTCCAAAAGCCATTCCAGGTACAATTCTTATATAGTCAATATCATGATTATAATCAATATCATACCAATCAGGAACAATTTTTAATTTATGGTTTATATCAATAATTTGGAAATTTTCTTGATATTTTTTATGCCAATTTTCATACTTTAAATTTTTTATTTCAAAATGAAATTCTTTTAATTTTGAATCTAATATTTTTTTTACAATCTTTATATTGCTTGAATCAAAATAGAAAATATATTTTCCATTTAGCTCTGTTGTGCCTATTAAATATTTATAAAATTTGAAATATAAAAAATCTAAATTAATTGAATTATTATTTTTAATAGATAGACTAAACCAAGATTTTTGAGATATATTTTTCATTTACTATCTTTTCTGTATATATATTCTAATAAAACACTTCCAACAATTTTTAATCCTTTTGGTGAGCAATTTTCTACTGTATCATCTATAGTATGCCAATGGGGGTAATCAAAATCAATAATATCTATTGATGGTACATTAGTCCCTTTATAATAATAGTAATGATCATCATAAATTGGTGATGTAAGTTGCCAAACAAATTCCTTATGCCCTAATTCTTGTGCAAGGTTCCATATCTCATAAACTAAATCTTTTGCATATTTATAAGAAAACCCTTCTATTTTAAAGATGGGATTTTTATCTGCAATCATATCAACGCAAATTGCACTTTTTGGAAGCAAACCTTTATAACTTTTTACAAATGATTGTGTACCTAAACCCCATTCCTGTGGATTTCCTGATGTACCCATATCTTCTGCGTCAACTAATAAAATATCAATACCAATATTCTTTAATGGATTATCATGAATAATTTTTGATAATTCCATTAATAATGCTACTCCGCTTGCTCCATCATTTGCACCCATGATGGGTATGTTTAAATTTTTTGGATTAGTATCTTTATCAGCTCTATCTCTAGTATCAAAATGAGCCATAAATAAGTATCTTTCTTGAGATTCAGGGTTATGTTTTATTAAAAAATTTGAAATATTTATCTCTTTATTTGTTACTGGGTGTAAAATAATATCATTGAAAATTTCTACTCTATCAGCATATCTGGTAAAATGATTATTTAGATAGATTATTAAATTTTTATGCCCCTCACTTCCTGGGTATCTAGGTCCAATTTCACATTGCTTTTCAATATATTTAAAAGCGCTATCAGAATTAAACTCTAACGAAAAACAAAATAAGAAATTTATTAAAAGTATGTATATCATATAATCTATCCTTTGATTTTAATTCTTACATTAAAACCTAAATCTCTTTCTTCAGTACTGCCAGTTGTTTTATTTTCAGTGTATATATAATTAAAATAAAAATCACCAGTAATATAATTAGTGAAACTATAGCTGATTCTTGGTTTAATTGATAAAGTTTTTGATAAATCTTGTTGATTGAAATCTGAATCATCACTTATTATTACTGAAGTCATTAATGTTTCGGAATTGTCATAAGTTAAATCAATTCCAAAATTAATATCATTTTCAATGTTGAAATCTCTAAAAAAGAATATTGGAATTCGCATTCCACCTGTTCTATTGAAATCTATACGTCCATTTAATTGATTTGTATGTTTTTGTTCAGTAGATGTACCACTATTTGTAATGTATAATGTTCTAATATAGTTTATTCTAAATGTATATGGATTTTTATGATTTGTTTTGGCCGTGAATCCAAAAAAGGGTGAAAAATTTCTACTGTAACCCCAGGTTAAAAGTTCTCCATCTTTATAACTGGCATTATAGTCACCATTAAATGTATGTTGTAAAGTTATTGATCTAAATATCTTATCTAGAAAAAATAATTTTTCAACACCACTCCAATTGATATTCCAATTAAAAATTGGAAAACCTTCATTGCCTCTAATTCCAATTGGGAAATAAGTTCTTGAAATATTTTCAGTAGGGTCAGAAGAAGACTGTAAAGTTAAAACTCTATTATCTCTAAAATCTAAACTTGCTTGAATTTTTTTTGTCAAACTTAAATTTGTGCTTATTTTAAAATCATTTGTATATTGATTATAAAAGGAATTTACTGAACCACTACTATCATTATATGCAGTAGACCCATTATGAGGAGAAGTAGACAGACCAAATCTATAATAAAAGTTAGGATCTTCGTTAACTAAAATATTCCCATGAGTATTACTTACTTTATAAGTATGATTTAAATTTATTTTAGAAAATCTTTCTGAAAATGTATGAATCCATTCAAAAATAGACTTTAATAAAGGGTTAGTGATTTCTTTGGGTTCATCATTTGAGCTAGGACTAGAACCTCTACCTCTTCTCCTGCTTGAAGATTTTGATTTTTCGGGTTTGTAATAATTTTCAACCAGTTCTGTTAAAGAAAAACCAACTGAGCTTGTTAAGCTACCATTTGAACCAATATTGGCTGAATTTTGATCGGTTGATAATGCCCAAGAGTATGATGATGAATATTTTAAATTAGGATTTAACCAGTCCATAAAATCAGGAATAAAATTAATATTAAATCCTTCAGACTTACTTTTAACTAAACCAAAACCTTCACCATTCTTTTTAAAAAATCCAGTTAAAACATTAGAAATATTTGAAGATAAATCTTGACCATCTGGTAAAAAGATATCATCATAATTACTATTTAAATCTTTTTGAAAACTAAATTTAATATTTTTAGTGACTCTATAATTCAACTTGTATTTTCTATCTAAATTCAAAGAATAGGTTGGAGTGATTGAACCTGTTCTTTGAGTGCTGATTTTATTATGTTCAGATAAATTAAGTGAAGTTGAAAAATTTTCAGGTGACCAATATAGCCTGGTTTCTGAAACCTGTTTTCCAAAAATAGGTAGAAAATTTAAAGTGACAAATGGTTGTACAAAATTTTTATCTGAAAAATTGTAATCATAACTAGTCGAAATTGATATGTCATTTGATATTTCACTAGCAACTGTAGGAGTTGATTTATATCTATCTATAAATGAAAAATTAAGCTTCAATTTGTCAATAGTATACTTTAATAATAGATTTTCACTTTTTGAATTTTTATCAAATGAAGTAGAAATAGATTTTTTTTCATTAATTGTTTTTATTTCTTCAGGTGCATTTTCTAATCCTCCAGATAATATATCACTACCTGGATAAAATTTAGGAGATGATATGTCATAATTATAATTTAAATTTATTGGAACTTTAACACCCCATTCATTTGGTAAAAATTCTCCTGAAGATAATTTAGCAGATAATGCAATTGATCTTTGATTGTCTCCAGTTCCCAATCTCTCTTGCAATAAATGAAAATCTCCATCTTTTTGTTCATATGATGAGTTAATGCTTAATAAATTTGAAAAATTCATAGAACTTTTAAGCCTAAATGCTTGACCTTTTTCCTTTTTAACACCTGTCATACGAAGTTCATCAAGCCAAACGTTTCCATATACAGTTTGATCTGTATTATTGAGTACACTTACTAAAATAAACTCGATATTATTTATTGATGGAGTACCTTTAATTCTTAATTCATCACAATAATTACAAACATTCTGAATATTTTCGTTCCAGACCCACACATCATTTGAAGGGTCATAAAATGCTGGTGGAGGATCAAATTGATAATTTTCATTCAAGTCATCAAATGGCTCACCAACATAATCATCAGAAGAAATATCACAAAATGGTTCCAAACAGTCATACTGATAATTATTTTCTGTTCTATTATTTATATTAATATCATTACCATTAATAGGCTCACTTATAAAGTCATCATTATTAGGGTCAAATAAATCTCTCAAAACTGAATTTTGTGGTAACATCAAATAATCATTACATCTTTCTGGATTAATTTCTATATCTAAATTTTCATTAGATTCACAAATGTATGAAAAAGATAAGGTGTCTAAACATGAACCATAACCATCTTCAATAGTACTAAAGCATCCATCTAAACCCGTATCCTCATATTCTTCTAATGATATCTGTAGTTTGTATTTTGTCAATTGATCTATATTTATGTTAATATGATTTTTAAAATCCCACTTTTCAAATATGGGTTGTCGAATTTCATAATATTGTTCATCTTTACCAAATCTAAATAATAACTCAACATTTGTAATATCGCTCTGCCAATTACCTCCTGATACTGTATCCTGATCTCCATAGACGAACATATTTAAATTTTCGTAAGCAAAAAAACTATTTTTTTTATCCATTGGTAATGCTGAAAAGCTCTTTTTAATAGCTATTGCTTGATCAGACTCAATTCCTCCTTCAAAATTATCTGTTTTTTCAAATGACATTACTAAGGATTGTTCTTTCATTCTAATTCCACTGACTTGATCTAATTCTCCTTGAACTTCATTATTAGGAGGTTCATATTCGTTTGGATTATCATGAGTATTTAAAACTGAAACAGCAAAATATGGTTCATCAATAAACTCATCATCATCTATAGATGCAATTTCAGAAATATTAGTGCTTCCTAATTCTAACCATTCATTTCCTACAATTTCTAGCTTTGCTATTTTTATTGCTCTAGGATTATCTTCATCTTCAAAATTATTTTGAGTAACCCCATCAACCCATAATCTTACATGTCGTATATCATTCCATGTAATAGTTGAATCCCCTCTAGGTACAAAATCATTAAGTAAAATTCTAAATAATTTCCATTTTGTTGTTGCTATATATTCATCATATTCATCACTGGCAGGATCAATAGAAGTTGTAAAATAATCATCTCTAATATCTAGGTTATAATCTTTATCTAAATCTTCTGTATCAGGATATCTACCTAAATCTGCGTTTCCCTCAGTACCATTATATTGTCTATAATAACTAATATCAGAACATTCAGAACTATTGTAGCACCAATTATCACCATTTGGGTCAAATTCTTCATTTGGATTTTCATCATCACTAGTACATTCGTTAATATTTATTGAATAGGTATCGTCTCTATATTTACAATTACATCCCCCATTTCCATCTTCATATAAATCTGGGCATAAATCTAAACCTATATCTTCTTCATCTGATAAATTATTATCGCCCCAACCATTACCATATACATCTAAATCTTCAGTATTTAAATAATTATCTTGATTTATATCCTCTGAAACATGACCTAAATCTATATGCAATTTCACTTCATCCTGTTCAAAATTTTCTGCATTCACCCAAATTTCTAAATATTTTTTTCGACTTAAATCATAATCACTAGAATAAAGAGATGTAGTGATTCCATTCCATGCTTCCAATTCATTTTCTTGATTTTGAAATAAAGGTCTTAACCATAATGTTTTTGTATATGCATTACCAGCCTGACTAGATGTCTCTTGAGTGGGCCATATATCAGTTGTTTGAATTTCATTATAAGGATTATACCATATCATTTGTTCCTTTAAATCAAGAGATTTTAAATTTCCTAATGTATCATAAGGTGCAGATGACTCTTTCCATCCTCTAGCGCTTAAATTTAATGAAACAGATCTTTTTGATGCTTCAAAATCATCTAAAAAACCTTGACCTAATGGATTTGGGTTTGGATATACTTCTGCAAATTCACCTTCAAAACTTATTTTGGATGGGGCTGAAGCATCTATGAATGAAATTTTATTTAGAGCATTGTTTAATCTCTCCAATTCTCTTTCATATCTACCATTTATGTTCCATATGAAATTTCTCATTGGCTCATATCCAATTTCAACATTTTCATCCATTATTGATTGATCATAATAAAATAGTCCTCCACTAATGAAATTTTGTGAATCAAACCCATACTTTAAATGGGTTCCAAATAATAGTTTTTGATCTACAGAAATTAATTCATTTTCTTCATATGTAATGTTAATGTTTGCCCCTGGTAGCATAGCATCTGCATTAATAAAGTTTACAGTTCCTGAAAAATAATCTATGGTATAATCAACACCTCTATTTAAAATTGTACCATTAAGTGTAACAGTTTCACTTCCTTCAACAATCATAAATCCGCCTAAATCTATGGTAGAATTTCCTGAAGAATGTTTGTATTTAATCATAAATTCATGTTCACTAATGATTTCTTGATTATCAACAGAATAATACATGGCCGGCCCATCATCTGAAATTGAAAAGTCATTATTTTGATCATCTAAATCTGTATCCAAATAATATTCTAAATCTTCACTGTTAATTCCCCAGTAAATATTTGAATTTGTAAAGTCTGTATAATTAAAAATTTCATCTATAATTTGACCACCAATTTCTTCACATTCTTGAGGGGTAATGTATATAGGAAATTCTAAACCAACTTCACATTCAACTTCATAATCTGTTCTTGGATTATTATCATGAGCAAAAGGTAAATGGCTAGGCAAAAATAATTCACCATAAATTGGATTAATTAATACCGTATTATTATCTATTTTACCATCACCAGTATAAAATTCATTGCTTGAATCAAGAATTTCATCACCATTGGAATTTCTAGTGTCTAAACCAAAAATTGTTAAAAATGATTGAAAATTATTAACTTGGCTATGTGTTTCTTCTAGACCTGCATTATTATAAACAATATCTAACTCTAAAGAATTTAAATCAGAAATAGAAGAACCTAATGAATAAACATTTTTAAACATTAAAGGCCAAGTATCATAGTTTGGAGTTGTTGGACTATCCATTTTCACTAATTTCATTGAAATTGGTTTGGGCTCTTGTGGCTGGAATTCAGGATTACCATTTAATTCAATATAATCTATTCCTTCAACTGTAACACCATCTCCATCTAAATCACAAATATCATCAGTTTGATTATAATCTTCATCTAAACAAATATCATATACTAACTCTAAATCAGTTCCATTAATTAAAAGTGAATCTTTAATATAAGTGCCTGTTGTAAAATCATAATTTCCATAATCATAGCTAATTGCAACAGCTTCCTGACTGCTTATATTATTTAACCTTACATAACCTAATAATCTATCTATTTCATAATCTTGTCCTTCTATTAATTTTTTCCAGTTTCCTGAAATTTGAGTTGATGTTGAATCCAAAGGATTGATAAATGCTGTCCCATAAACTATATCAAGAACTCCATCATCATTAGAAGTAATAGATTTTTTATAAACTTCATAATCAAATATTATACCATTTGGATTATATGAATGAACTAGATTGCCATTATTTATTTTCAATGGATAATATTGGCTTTTAAACTTTTCTTCTATGAAAAAATATCTGTCCTTAATAAAATTATAATCATTAATAAAGCTCCATTCTGATGTTTGTCCTCCTGAAAATGATTTTGCAGATTTTTTAACTTGTTCTCTAGAAATAATTGATTGTACTTCAAGGGGTCCAAACTGATGTATAGTTTTTAATCCAAATAAACCTTCGCTTTTACCACTACCTACACTTACAAACTGAGTTGAAGGTAAACTTAAATTAATATTTCCAGCTTCAGCTAATTGAAGAATATCATTTCTATTACCTTCCCATTTAATTGTTAAATCATTCTCCCAATTAAAATCTGCTTCAGAATCTTGTGTAGCATTTAAGGATAACTTTTCTCCAATCTTACCTTCTAAATCAAATCGCTGAGTTTGTTCAATATCAATATCCCATGATTTATTTTCATTTGAATTGAGCGCAATTAAATCCTTATTTTCAAAAATAATTTCTACATTTACACTTATATCACCTCTAATATTAAGGGCAACATTTGTTCCCGCAACATCTTGATTGATTAATTTTAAAGCTGCATCTGGTATATTTCTTCTATTATTTTTTAAAGTGAAATTTTTATTTATTTTTTTAATTAATTTGAATCTTTGATTATGAGAGATAGCATTTTTATAATACCAGCTTAAATCTACTGCTACTGGGATAGTAATATCATTTTCATGGTGAGTATTTAACATTAAATAAGTATTATTGTTTAATCCAGCTTCAATGTCAGTTCTAAATCTTTTTAACTTCTTAATAGATTTTATTTTTTTATTTTTTCTGTAAGCATGGTTAATACTTAGATACTTATCTGAATACGAATTTTCATAATTAGCATAATAAAAATCTTTTTCATCAAATGGATGTGGAATATTTGGTAAAAATTTAAAATAAAAAGATAAACTATACTCCGTTGAAATATAATTTATTTGATTAGAAAAAATAAAACATGGCAGAAAAAATATATAAAACCTAGAAAATATTATTTTCTTTAAATAATTGCTTAAGGTTTGCAATTGCTTTGCCTCTATGTGAACATTCTTTTTTTTCATTTATATTCATTTCTGAAAATGTTTTATTCTTTTCCATAACATAAAAAATTGGATCATAACCAAATCCACTATTACCAGACGGTTTTTCTGTTATAAAACCTTTTACGCTTCCTTCAGAAACAAGTTCCAAATCATTACTAACAAAAGTAACTACTGTTTTAAATGTCGCAGTTCTTAAATTTTTATCAACATTTTTAAGCTGATTAAGCATTTTATTGACGTTATCAGTATAAGAAGCATTAATGCCAGCATATCTAGCTGAATATATTCCAGGAGCTCCATTTAATGCATCAACTTCCAGACCAGTATCATCAGATATTGTTGGTATCTTAGTTAGATTAAATACTGTTCTTGATTTAATAAAAGCATTTTCTTCTAAGGAATTACCATCCTCAACAATTTCTCCAATTTCAGGAAAATCTGATAATGTTAGAATCTTAATTTTTGAACCTCTTAATGATTCTTGTAATTCTTTGCTTTTATCTAAATTGTGTGTTGCTAAAATTATTTCCATAAAAATATTTATTATATTAAATTAATCATCTCTAATTTAGGGCTATTATTTGTTTTGATAAATTTTTATTTTGGTCGGATAGCTCAGTTGGTAGAGCAGAGGACTGAAAATCTATGTGTTAGTTCTTTTTACACTCTTCATAATTCCCATAACTCCATTATTTACAATGACTTATAAGGATTTGAGATTTTCTCAAAATCGTCAAATTTATGTTACAATTTATGTTACAATTCATTTTCAAGTGGTAGGTTCTCTTTAATAAATTTTTAATTAAAATTTGGTATGTTACAAAAAGTGTTACAATGTTACAATTGGGGTAAATTAGTAATACATGATTCTTTGAAAAGTTCGTTTTACACTTTTCAAACTTTTTAGAGGAGAAAATGGGTTTTGGAATAGCCCTTTTTTATAAGTTTTTATACATTTTGATTTTATCGGGGAATACAACAAATCTTGTTCCCCCTGCTCCCAAAGTACAGGCATATTACTATATACCTCTCTATTAGCAGTATTAAGATCTTTGCTTGTATCCCTATAATTGATATATATTTGAGTAATAGCAACGAAGGATTAATCTAAAAAAGGTACTATATAATCAAATGTTTTTCGTATACCAAAAGAAAACTGAAAAGATTTTAACGTTTGGTCTGGTTTTGACTCAATTTCAGCTAAATCACCTGATAATGATTGTGGGAATAACAAATTTAATGAATACTCTGATTGGTTTTTAGATCTCCAGGTTAATCCTAACCCAGGAGAAAATACTTCTCCCTTTGAATTTGGAGCTATT
>PAFF01000052.1 GCA_002704045.1 Fidelibacterota bacterium | reverse complement strand
TTCTCTTCAAAATTAACAAATCCAATTTCTTTTACATTTTTTAAAATTTGCAGCGCATCTAATAATCCTGAAAAACTTTTCTTAGGCAAATCAATTTGAGTTATATCCCCTGTTACAATAGCTTTTGATGTAACACCTAAGCGAGTGAGAAACATTTTCATTTGTGTTTTAGTTGCATTTTGTGCCTCATCTAATATGATAAAGGCATTTTGCAATGTTCTCCCCCGCATATAAGCTAGGGGTGCAACTTCAATAATTTTACGATCCATCAATTTCTCAAGCCTATCATTCTTTATCATATCTCTTAAAGCATCATAGATTGGATTCAAATATGGATCTATTTTTTCCTTTAAATCTCCAGGCAAAAATCCTAAATTTTCACCTGCCTCAACAGCAGGTCTAGTAATAACAATTCTTTCAACTATCTTATTTTTTAGAGCTGCAACTGCAAAAGCTACAGCAAGATATGTTTTTCCTGTACCAGCAGGGCCAACAGCAAATGTTATATCGTTATCATTTACTTTTTCTAAAAAAATCTTTTGACCTGGAGTTACTGCATTAACTGAACCTTTGTGCGTATATACTATTAGAGGTCTGTTTGGATCCTCAATTTCTGAAATACTTGAATCATTTTCTGTAAATGAAATTAATGTTCTGACGTCATCTTCGTCTACATAACCCTTTCTGTTGGCTGTAATCTGCATATCTTGAACAATTTTTTCAATTAATATGGTTTCATCCTGACTTCCATTTAAAATCATATTTGTTCCACGTACAGTAATTGTAGACTTAAATTCTTTTTCTAAAATTTTTAAATTTTGATCATTAGTTCCAAGAATAGATATGGGGTCGTTGCTGCCTAGATTTATTACTTTTTTCATATTGAAAAATCTAATTCTAAGCAAAAAAAACTTGATTTATATTTACAAATATCTGGATTCATAAAGCTTATAAATTTACAAAAAAACTATGGATTTATGCAATTATATCAGGCTAATAAATATTCTACTTTATAAGGATTAATTTTTGTGTTTTACTGAATTTATCTGCTTTTATATTAACAAAGTAAAATCCCAATGAAAATTTGTAGCATTCTAATTACTTATATCATCATTAAAAGTTTCTTTGTAACGAAACAATACATAGATGTATATAATTAATGATACATCCAAGGTATTTATTTCACCAAGCATAGTTAAAACTGTTGCATTATTATTGAATCAAAGGTATTCGGCTATTTCTAATTATTGAGAATTTTGGGGTGGAAATTGTGAAGATAAATTTGTTACTAATATTAATACCCCAATATAGCGAATCATATTTTCATTCTTTTATTTTTTTATACTAAGTCCCAATTCATCCAATTGTTTTTTATCTATATTTGAAGGTGAATTATCCATAAGAGACATAGCAGAGGTTGTTTTAGGAAAAGCAATAACATCTCTAATTTGATTTGAACCTGACATTAACATTGCAATTCTATCAAATCCAAATGCAATTCCACCATGCGGTGGCGCTCCATAACGAAATGCATTCATTAAAAAACCAAATTTTTCTTCAGCTTCTTCATCACTTACACCAAGTAATGAAAATGCTTTTTGTTGCAAATCTCTTTTATGAATACGAATAGAACCACCTCCTATTTCATATCCATTTAAAACAAGATCATATCCAAGAGATCTTACATTTGCAGGATCAGTGTCAATTAAATCTATATCATCTGGATGCGGTGCTGTAAAAGGATGATGTAAAGCATCCCAACGCTGTTCATCAGAGTTCCACTCAACGAGTGGAAAATCAACGACCCATAAAGGCGCCCATTTTGAATTATCTATTAAATTTTCACGTTTACCTAGTTCAAGTCTAAGAGCACCTAAGGCCTGCCAAACAACAGATACGTCATCTCCAATCATAAAAATAATATCACCATTATTTATTTTTAAATCACTTAGCATTAAATTTTGAACATGTTCAGGGAAAAACTTACTTATACCACCATCTAATTTCCCATCTTTGCACTTAAGCCAGGCTAAACCTTTAGCACCATAATATATCTTCATAAAATCTGTTAACTCATCTATAACTTTTCTACTATAACTTTCACCATTTGGACAAACAATTCCTTTAACACGACCACCTTTTTCAAGCACTGATTTAAATGCATTAAAATTAGATGCTTCAACATAGCTTGACATTTCATTTAGTTCCATATCAAATCTTATATCTGGCTTATCAGATCCATATCGTTCCATCGCTTCGTGATAATTTAATTGTGGGAAATCTTTAGCCAATTCAACATCTAAAATTTCTTTAAATATGTTTCTTGTTAATCCAGTTGCCATATTAATTATATCATATTGGTCAACAAATGACATTTCAATATCTATTTGTGTAAATTCAGGTTGTCTATCAGCTCTAAAATCTTCATCTCTAAAACATTTGACAATTTGAAAGTATTTATCAAAACCTGAAATCATTAATAGTTGTTTATAAGTTTGAGGGGATTGTGGCAAAGCATAAAATTTACCCTGATGTAATCGGCTAGGAACAAGGAAATCTCTTGCGCCTTCAGGAGTTGATTTCATCAACACTGGTGTTTCAACTTCGATGAAGTCGTTTTTAGACATATGATCTCTTATTGCAAAAGCAGCTTTATGCCTTATAAACATGTTTTTCTGAAGATCTTTGGTTCTAAGTTCAAGAAATCTAAATTTCAAACGATGATCTTCATTCGCAGAATTTCTATCATTAACATCAAAAGGCATTGCATCGGCTTCATTAAAAATATCGATTTGTGATACTTCTACATCAATTTCACCAGTAATCATACTTTCATTAACTGCCTCTGATGGTCTTTGAACAACAACCCCTTTTATACCAATTACATCCTCGAGTCCCAATTTTTTTGCTTTTTTAAATACATTTGAATGTAATTCTTCATTAAATACAATTTGAGTTTTACCATATCTATCTCTCAAATCTACAAAACTTAATCCACCGTGATCTCTTCTTTTGCTAATCCAACCGCATAATGATATAGTTTCACCAATATTAGTCTTTGTTAATTCTCCACAAGTATGACTTCTTTTTATCAAAATAACTCCTTAATTATTATTCCTCTTCCATTCTTATTAAAAATAAATCTTCAAAATATAAGCGTTTTGTTACATCTGTTTTTTGGTAACTCCACATATCATATCTAGTTCCGTCAGCACCTGTTATGGTGTCAATATTATCAGGTTCTCCCAATATTTCTATTACTTCATGAGGTAATAAACCTAATTCTAATTTCTTTTTATTCAGATTTTTATTTGGCCGCCTATCAATATTTACAATATCATCAATAATTTTCTGTACTTCTCTTTTATCCATTTCTTGTAATCGCTTCTCCAATTCTTTAACAATGTTTTCCATATCAATAGCCAATTCAGGTTCCATTTTTATTGCAGATTTTAGAGACTCAATAACTAAATAAATTGACTCAACATCTGTAGCTTTAGATGCATCGTTTATAAAACCCAATGCTAAATCTTTACGTTTTACATTTAATAAATTGCCCATATCAGGATCAAGTCTTTGAGCAAAACTAAATTTTTCAAGCGCCTTTTCGTAATTACCTATTTTAAATAGAATATTACCTTGTTCGAAATACATTTTTGCAAGCACTTTATCTCCTCTAAACCTAGTTTTTGGTGAAATTTCAATAGCTTTTTGAACTAAGTTTTCTGCTGACTCATACCCAATTACTTGATAGTTATTCAAAACACTATCTAATAAGGAATTTGCTATTTCTGAAAGACGTGAATTTATTTCAAATTTTAAATTTTCATTTGCATCAGCCTGGGCCATATCAAGCAACTTAATTGCTCGATCGTAATTATTAACATTTAAATCTTTAAGTCCTTCTCTAAATCTTTGATACGGTATTTGCTCATAGCAAAAATCCAACATTTTTTCAGCTTGGTCTTTCTTACCGTGTTTTGGATATTTTTCTAAAAACTGTTCAAACTCAATTGCACTATTTACAAAGTCATCATCCATTAATGTTCTGAAGGCTTTATCTCCAATTGTACTGACGCCACCAACATTAGCACTAAACGTAAATAAAATTCCAAAAGATCTCAAGTCAACTTTAGAAATAGGAGAAATATTGTCAGGGTCATTAAGTTCAGGAATAAAAATTTTTTGCCATTGAGATTCAAAACCCCAATTAAAAGAAAAACGTTTATTATCATTATCACCAATATATTTTAAACCCCAACCAAATGATTCAGCTACACCATCGCCATCTAAATAACTATCTCCTCCCACAGTTTGATATAAGGAAGAAGTTACATAACCAATTGAATGATTAAAATATATCAAATATATTGGAGACCTTTGAAATGTGATAGTAGTGTTGAAATTGTAATCTTGAAATTTAGGTTTGAACTTCAACGTTCCTGACTGAGGAATACTTGTAACAGATTCAATATTTTTCCATCCATCATCTAATTCTACTTCAGAAAGCATCTGATTAAATTTGTATCCTAGACCAAATTGAATATCTATTACATTTTGATGGTAAACTAAATTTGTTATATTTGTTTTAGCTACGTCAAAAGCAAAAAATAAACTTTTTCTAAAACCAGGATCAGATATATTATCAAATCTTTCATCCGTATTATCTGTTATAAAACCATTCTGACCATTCGAACCTTGTTCGCCAAAAGGTTCAGTTAGTTTAAAGCTATTCCAATAGTCCTCTCCACCCCAATAGGTTTGTCCAATCCTAATATCAAAAGGTGTAATAATAATAGGATCACGAAACATCATTGGATGTACGGTTTTATTCCATAATCTATCAAATGGTGTTGTATTCCAACTTCTTTCTTTACTAAGAACAAAATTAAATACTATTATAAATACAAAGACAATTCTTATCTTCATTGGTCAAAATCTATTTAAAAAAGTAGATATAAAGAAACTAATGTTTTTTTATTAAATTTTATTTTAAATGTCAAAAAAACAACAAAAACGAAACTGGAATTTTCAAGAACTCATTCTACATAGAGTGCATGAGATATTGCTAGTAGCAAGCCCATATGACGCATTTACACTTGAGCAGGATGGTCAATTAACTGAACAAATTTTGCACGAATATATGGGTATGAATTTAAGTTATGCTCCACGTGTTTGGAGAGCATCGACCGCTGCAAATGCGATGAAAATGATTTCAAAAAGAAATTTTGATCTAATCATAGTGATGATAAGAATATCTGATATGGATCCAATATCGTTAAGTAATAAAATCAAATCAAAAGATCCAAACATACCCGTCGTTTTGCTAGTATTTGATGAGTCAGAGTTAAAACAATTACCAAATCCAATACCAAAAACTAAAATAGATAGAGTTTTCACTTGGTCAGGTAATGCTAATGTTTTTCCAGCTATAATTAAATTTATTGAGGATAGATTAAATATCAAGCGTGATGTAAAAAAAGGCGATGTAAGAGTTATCATATTAGTAGAAGATTCCCCACAATATTATTCAATTATTCTACCCCTACTCTACAAAGAGATAACTTACCATACTAGAAATTTAATTAGTAAAAGCATTGATGACGCTCAAAGACAACTACATATGCGTGGAAGACCTAAAATTTTGTTGGCTAGTACCTGGGAAGAAGCTGAAAAATACTATACGGATTATAGAAAAAATCTTTTTGGTATAATATCAGATATTAGATTCCCGAAAAAAAGAAAGCTTGTAAATAATTGTGGAATTGATTTAATTAAATTAATCAAAAAACAAGATCCTACTATGCCAATTTTATTACAATCAACCGATATTAATCACAAAGAAAATGCTGAACAAATTAATATACCATTTCTTCATAAAAAATCTTCTAGACTATTACAGGATCTAAAAAAATTCATAATGAGGAATTTTGGTTTTGGTGATTTTGAACTTCTGGGAAAAAATGGTGAAATTTTAAACAAATGTACAAATATTTACGAATTAAGAGAAGCTGTTAAAAAGGCACCTATAAAATCGTTAAAATACCATGCTTCAAAAAATCATTTTTCAAACTGGCTTGCTGCAAGGGGTGAATTTGATCGCGCTTCTACTATAAGACCTATAATGTTTGGTGATTTTGAAAAATCTGAAGATATGAGAAAACATCTTTTACATTTATTAGGCAAAGCACTAAAAGAACAGCAAGCAGGAAAAATTGTAGATTTTTCAATAAAAGCATTTAATCCTGAAACAACTTATATAAGAATATCGGAGGGATCACTTGGAGGCAAAGCTAGAGGGCTCGCATATGCGAACCAACTTATAAATGAATCAAATTTAAATTTAGAGTTTGAAAATATTCAAATCAGAATTCCCAAAATAGCTGTCATAGGAACTGATGAATTTGACTTATTTATGGATTCAAATAATCTTTGGGAGTTTGCACTAAATGAAAAAAACAATTCAATTATTGAACATAAATTTTTGAATGCAAAATTATCAAGAAGTTTAATAAAAAAATTAACACAATATATAATTGATATTAACTATCCAATTGCAGTTAGATCTTCAAGTTTACTTGAAGATTCACAGTATCAACCATTAGCAGGTCTATATGCTACATATATGCTTCCAAATAATTCCAAAAATTTAAAGATTAGACTTAGTCAATTAATAGAAGCAATTAAACGAGTTTTTGCATCTACTTTTTTTCAAGATCCAAAATCAGTGATGGATACATCTTCAAGTAGACAAGAAGAAGAAAAAATGGCAGTTTTAATACAAGAACTTGTAGGCAAAAGACATAAAAATATATTTTATCCAACTTTTAGCGGTGTTTCTCAAAGTTTAAACTATTATCCTGTATCTTATTTGAAAAGAGAACAGGGTGTGGCATTTATTGCTGTAGGATTCGGAAAAACTATTGTAGAAGGAGAAAAATCACTTAGATTTTGCCCCTCACATCCTAATGTATTACCACAATTTTATTCAATTAAATCAATAATTGAAAATTCTCAAAATCAATTTTATGCACTTCAAATGTATTCAAAAGATAACCTATTAAGAAAAGGTGAAAAATTTAATCTAAAAAAGTTTAATTTAGATAGAGCTGAAAAGGATGGGACACTAAAACATATCGGTGGTGTAATTTCAAGCCAGGATAATATTTTGAGAGATTCATTAAGATACGATGGTAAGAGAATTGCTACTTTTAAACCAATCTTAAAATGGGAAGAGTTTCCTTTAAATAAAGTTCTGAATAGAATTTTAGAACTTGGTAAAAAAGCTTTGGGATGTGACATTGAAATTGAATTTTCTGTCAACTTAAATGATAACAATAAAAAAAAATCAGAATTTTGTTTATTGCAAATTAGACCAATGCTAATCAATGGATTAAATTCACAAAACAACAAAGAAAAATTTGAAACTAAACAACTAATATGTAAAAGTAATGTAACCTTAGGAGATGGTAAAATAGAACCCATTACTAATATAATATACATTGATCCTGAGAAATTTGATCCAACCCAAACATCTTCAATTGCTAACGAGATTGGTAAAATAAACTCAAAAATAAAAAATAAATCAAATTATCTTTTAATTGGACCTGGAAGATGGGGTTCAACAGATCCTTGGCTTGGCATACCTGTTAATTGGAAACAAATTTCAAGAGCTAAAGTTATTATTGAATATTCAACAGAAGATTTTAATATTGATCCTTCTTTTGGCAGTCATTTTTTCCAAAATGTTATAAGCCTACGTATTGGTTATTTTACTATTGGTAAAACTAATAAAGATCAATTTATTGATTGGAATTGGCTAAGATCACAAAAAACTAAAAAAGATAATGATTTGTTAACCTGGATTGAATTAGAAAAACCAATCAGTGTTCATCTAAACGGTATAAATGGAAAAGGTATTATAATAAAACACCAAAATAAGAAGCAAGAAACTATGAATGAGGAATTATCTAGTGGTATATAAAACTACACTACTCCTTGATCAAGCATCGAATCTGCAACTTTTATAAATCCAGCTATATTAGCACCCTTAACATAATTTGTGAATTTTTTATTTGTACCGTATTCTACACACTGTCCGTGAATGTTTTTCATTATATTTTGCAGTTTAGTATCAACTTCATTTCTAGACCAATTTAAAAACATTTTGTTCTGACTCATTTCTAAACCAGAAACTGCAACACCTCCTGCATTAGCTGCCTTGCCTGGTCCAAATAATATTTTATTACTCAAAAATAAATTAATGGCATCAGCATCAGATGGCATGTTGGCACCCTCAGAAACACAAATACAACCATTTTTTATAAGTGTCTTAGCATCCTTCTCATTTATTTCATTTTGGGTAGCACAAGGAAGTGCAATATCACATTTTATGTGCCAAGGTCGAGAATTCTCATAGTATTCACAATTATATTTATCTGAATATTCTTTGATTCTTCCTCTTTGTATATTTTTTAGATTCATTACAAACGCTAATTTTTCTTTATTAATCCCTTCTGGGTCATAAATTGTTCCACTTGAATCGGAAAAAGATAAAACCTTACCTCCTAATTCAATAACTTTTTCAGCAGCATATTGAGCCACATTGCCAGATCCAGATATAATAACTTTCTTACCATCTAAACTATCATTGTTATTTTTAAGCATTTCTTCAGCAAAATATACACAACCGTAACCTGTGGCTTCAGGTCGAATCAAGCTTCCTCCCCAATTAAGAGCCTTACCTGTTAACACACCTGTAAATTCATTTCTAATACGCTTATATTGTCCAAACATATAGCCAATTTCTCTTCCCCCTACACCTATGTCTCCTGCTGGAACATCCGTATCTGAACCAATGTGTCTAGATAGTTCAGTCATAAAGGATTGACAAAAACTCATTACTTCATTATCAGACTTACCTTTTGGGTCGAAGTTTGAACCACCTTTACCTCCACCCAGTGGTAAAGTTGTAAGACTATTTTTAAAAATTTGTTCAAAACCCAAAAATTTAAGAATACTTAAATTAACAGAGGGATGAAATCTTAACCCACCTTTATAAGGACCAATTGCTGAATTAAATTCTACGCGATAACCTCTATTTATTTCTACATCTCCATTGTCATTTCTCCAAGGCACACGAAACATTAAAACTCTTTCAGGCTCAGTTATTCTTTCTAAAATATTTGAATGCAAATAATGTGTGTTATCTTTCAAAAAATCCCAAATTGAATCAACAACTTCATAAACTGCTTGATGAAATTCTATCTCACCCGGGTTACGAGATTTTAAATTTTCTAAGAACTGATCTATTGTTTGATATTTCATTAAATTTTCCTTTAAAAACTTAAAAAAAACCGCTTAAAAGCGGGCTACAATAATTTAAGAAAAATTATTTTATTATTTCCTAATACTTTTTGTAGTAACTTGAATACAATTATATAAAAAAAATTTAAATTATAACATCATTTAAAAATAAAATTCTAATTGAAATCAAAAATAATTAATTTTTCTATCTTTCATCCATACAAAATGATTACGACAATAATCTTTTTGACAAGCTTGATTACATTTGGTTCTAAATGGATCATTGTTGATGATGATCTCATGAAAATAATCCCAAATGATGTACAGTCAAAAATTGAATGGGATAAGATCACTAATGAATTTGGGAATGTCGATTTAATGTTTATAGCTTTTGGTCGTGATGGCTATTCTATTTTTAATGAAAAAGCTTTTTCCGATCTTTGGGACGTAACTCAAAGCCTTGAAAACATATCAAACGTTGATGAAATTATTTCTTTATCTAATATAAATCGAATTGATAACGTAGATGATTTTATAGAAGTAACTAATTTACAAAATAGTAAATTTTTATATCCTGATGAAATTGAATCTATACATAATTATCTAAAAAAGAATTCCCAAGTTTCAAAAAGATTATTAAGTAAAAATAATAATTATACATCAATTATTTTAAAACCAAAAGCTAATGTTAATTATAGTGATCTTGTAAAAGAAGTCTTAAATATAACAAAAAATAAACTTTCTGATTGGGAAGTTTATTATTCTGGAGTTCCTTATACAACGGGACTTGCACCTAAATTAATTCAAAATGATGTCCAATCTTTAATGAAAATTGGCATTATAATAATGAGTTTTATATTGCTATTGAATCTAAGAAATTTTTATGCAGTTGGACTAGTTTTTACGGTTATTATCTTCTCTCTATTAAGTATGATGGGATTTATGGGCTGGGTAGTTTTTTTAACAAGTTCTGAAAAATTTTATTTTACACTATTGAACTCTTCAATGCCAATTTTAGTTCTTACTATTGCCAATTCTGATGGAGTACACGTTATGACCAAGTTTTTTAAAGAACTTAGGAAACTAAAAGATAAAGATAAAGCTATTCAATCAACAATGGATGCATTGGTGCTTCCTATTTTTATTACATCCCTGACAACAGTTGCAGCATTTTGCACATTAATCTGGGCACCTTTAAACCCTCTTACAGGCTATGGACTAAGTATAGGTTTTGGAATTATATGGGCTTGGATTCTATCTATTACTTTATTACCATCATTAATTTCATTGATAAACTGGAATATTCATTCAAATGCAATTAAGAATAAAAGTATATTAGAAAAATTAACATCCAAATTCAGTTTTTACATAACAAATTATCCAAAATACATTCTAACTTTTGGGATTATATTAGTATTGATAGCTGGTACTGGTATACAATTTGTTAAAGTTGATGTTAACTACAAAACCTTTTTCAAAACTGGTACGAGTATAAGAGAAAGCATGGAATTTATAGATAATGAAATGGCAGGTAGCTTAAATATAGTTTTTCGAATTGAAGATGAAATAAAAGAGCCTTTTGTCTTAAAAGAAATGGAAAAAATACAAAAATTTTCAGAATTAGACTCCAACGTAACCCTATCAATATCAATTGTTGACGTAATAAAACAATTACATAGAAGTGTTATGAACGATGATCCTAATTATGAAACTATACCAGAACAAAGAGTTGAAGTAAATAATCTGTTTACAATGTATTCTTTATCTGGTGAATCTGATGATTTTAGTGCTTTAGTTGATTATAATTATAACGTAGCTATAATAACAGCACTAATGAAATCTGTATCAACTGATCAAATATATTTTTTTGTGAAAAATATGGAAGAGTATATAAAAAACAATATAAGTAAAGATTTAAACGTAACAATAACTGGAATGTTAGTGGCATTTAGAGATTTAGTAAATCTTATTGTTGAATCTTCATTAATAAGTATAATTTCAGCAATATTTATGATATTTTTAATTTCTTTATTTTTTTTCAAATCTTTCTACTGGGCAATATTATCAATTTTACCATTAACATCAGCAGTCATTCTTAATTTTGGATTAATGGGTTTATTTGGTGTAAAACTTAGTCACGTTACTGCAATATTGTCTTCAATAATAATTGGTGTTGGTGTAGACTTTGCTGTACACTATATATCTATTTTTCGTTATAAAATAAAAAGAGGAACTAAATTGGAAACGATAAGTAAAGATGTTGTAAATGATGTGGGTTATCCAATTATATTAGATGCGGGTTCAAATATGGCCTTTGGTGCGCTACTATTTTCTTCATTTGTACCTGTTCAATACATTGGCGGTTTAATGGTTTTCGCAATGTTTTCAACATCTATAGGTACATTAACTATTCTTGCAGCATCTGCAGAAATTTTTAAAAAATACTTAAATAAATAAATTGATAAAAAAATACTTAAATATTAATATTCTTGTCACATCATTAATTTTTTCAAATCCTGGATTAGAAATTGCTGAACAAATAGAAAATAGGCCCCAACCTAAAGATATGAAATCTATACTTGAAATGAATCTTATCAATAAAAAAGGAAAGCAAAGAAAATCATCATTAAAATCTTTTATAAAAGATGGAGGAAAAAAACAAATTGCTTGGTTTCTTTCACCTGCCGATGATAAAGGGATAGGTTTTTTAAAAATTGAACATGATAAAAAAGATGACGAAATGAGAATTTATTTGCCGGCATTTAAAAAAGTCAGGCGTATCTCATCAAAAAAAAAATCAGACTCTTTTATGGGCTCTGATCTCAGTTATGAAGATATGAGTAATAGAGATATTAATGAAAATATATACAACATGTTAGGTAATGAAATAATTAATGATCAAGATTATTATATATTAGAAATTAAGCCTAAAAAAAGTACTAATTCTGAATATAGTAAACATGTTGCATGGATCAATAAATCAAATACATTACCATTTAAAGAAGAATCATATGATAAGTCAGATAAATTGTTAAAGCAAAAATATTTTCACTTTACAAAAATAGATGATTATTATGTCATTGATACAATGAAAGTATTCAATGTTCAAAAAAATCATAATACTATACTTACTTTTAAAGATATTAAAATTAACTCAAATATTAATGATGATATCTTCCAAGAAAAAAATTTAAAACGAATAATATACTAGGTTAGTGCAATTTAATAGTTCAAAAAGTAGATTAGATCAATTTGTATCTAATCCAAATAAAGCACTATGGACATTAACTATACCTATGTTTATTGGAATGTCTGTCCAAGCTACATACCAAATAGTAGATATGATTTTTATAGGAATGTTGGGCCCGAACTCAATTACTGCACTAGCTTTTAATCTTCCTATTCTATTTTTTGCTATAGGAATAATTTTTGGTTTAGGTTCTGGAGTCACAGCTATCATTGCAAAATTTATAGGTATGAAAAATAAAAAAAAAGCGGATAATGCTGCAGAACATTCTATCCTCTTAGGCCTTTGTTTAGGTATTATATTCACTTTGGTAGGGTGGTCGTATGGAAAAAACCTACTAGTTTTACTTGGAACCCCATTTGATATTTTAGAAGAAGCATATCAATATTTTATAATACTTGTTTCTGGAATAATATTTATGATATTAGGTGTTTTTTTTAGGTCTATTCTATCTGGAGAAGGAGATACAAAATTCCCTATGTACGTTATGGCTATAGGTACAATAATAAATATAATTCTTGATCCTATCTTAATTTTTACTTTTGAAATGGGTATTAGTGGTGCTGCTGCTGCAACAATATTTAGCCAAATAATAGTCTGTCTAATATTTCTATATTCATTTTTAATTAAAAAATATCCTTACATTACATTTGATTTAAAACATTTTAAATTTGATAAAACCATTCTTTTCTCGATCTTTGAACTTGGATTACCAGCATCTTTTTCAATGGTTTTAATGTCATTTGGAAGTGGAATTTTTAATAAAATTTTAGTTGATTTTTCACCTAATATAGTTTCTGCATATCAAATTGCTAGTAGAATTGATAATCTTTTTTTTATGCCTATTATTAGCATAGTTTCAGCAATGGTAACTCTAGTTGGAATGTTCTATGGTGCAAAAAAAATTAATCTAGTTTATCATATTATTCATTATGGATTAAAACAAACCATAGTTATATCAACTATAGTTGGGTTAATTTTTTATTTTTATTCTATTCATATTTTTCCAGTGTTTACAAATTCAAAAGATATAATTAATTATGGGGTAGAGTATATGAAAATAGCTGTATTTAGTTATCCATTTATTGCAATTGGAATGACAAGTAGTAGAGTTATGCAGGGTCTTGGCTATGGAATGCCTATGCTTTTTCTAACAATGATGAGAGTTATTTTAATTAGTATGCCTCTATCTCTATATTTCATTCATATTAATGATAAACCACATATTTACGTTTGGTATTCTATGGTAATAGCTTCTTTTATAACTTCATTAATTGCATATCCATGGATGAGGATAAATCTATTGAAAAGATTAAATGAATTCGAGACTAAATCAATCATTAAATAACTATGAATATAATATTTTCTATGATTAATGAAGTCAAAATCATGGATAATGAAAATTCAAATTTTGAAAATTTTAATTTATATGATAATATTATTTTTTTAACTGTTGATACAGGAAATTATACAATTTCATTTAATGAAACTTTTTTTTATGATATAAACTAAGATGGGTTATGGAATATTTTAGACATTACTATTTTAATTTCATTTATTCTTGAAATGATGAATCCTAATGAACTTGAATTTGAATTATCAGATTTAAATAATGACGAAAAATTAAATATCTATGATATTATTTTGATTGTTAATCTTTTTTATCATTAATTAATCCTAAACCTTTTGCTATTAATTTATCAAAAAATCTATCAGGTAAAATACCAGGTAAAGTATAGTTCAATAGTTTATCTTTGGTAATAACATATCTAGTTTTATTTTTAGTATTAGAAAAAATTTTAAAAATAAGTTTTCCTACCTTTTCTGCTTCATATCCATTCCTTCCTTTTTTAATAAAAAAAGAGTGAAATCTTTTTAAAGCATTTTCATAAATAGACCCATTAAAAGGAGAATCTTGTGGTTTAGGAGCTTTGTCCCATATTGCAGTTTTAATAGGACCTGGCTGAATCAATATAACATCAACTCCATAAATTAACAATTCTCTCCTTAATGAATCAGATAAACCTTCAAGAGCATGTTTTGATGCAGTATAAGGACCAACAAAGGGATAAGCACGCTTACCACTTACGGAACTAATCATAATTATTTTACCTTTTTTAGACATTTTATTATTACATCCTAGTAAATCTGAAAATGACTGTGTAACATAAAGCAATCCAAACAAATTGACTTCAAATTGTTTTTTTAAAATTTCTAACGGAATTTCTAATAGTGGGCCTCCAAGAGCAATACCAGCATTATTGATTAAAGCATCTAAAATTTCATTTTCACCAATAACCTCATTTACTTCTTTAACTGACTTTAAAACTTCGTCTTTTTTGGTGACATCAAATATTAATGGATGAAAATTACTACTGAATTTTTTCTTTAAATTTTCATAATCACTTTTATTTCTAACACTGCCAAATACCCTACAACCTTGTTTTAAAAAAATATTGGCTGTAGCATATCCTATACCAGTACTAACTCCTGTTATAAGAATATTTTTCATTAACTACTTTTATATATTTTTATAAGAGAAAGATTTTTTGAATTTATTAGATTTTTTATCATTGATTTCAAGTAAAGGATAAATAAATAAATTAACTTCTCCTTGATCATAATTATTAAGAACGAAATCACGACCTACCATCATTTCAACTCTGCTTTCATCAACTGTCCCAAAAAAATATTCCACTTTACTTGGGTCTTTATCTGCTTCGGAAATATCAACTGGATACCAACCTTCTCCTTTGATATAATAATCAGCCCAACAATGATAACCTTTGACCTTACCTTCTTCACCATTTGGAATTGGGAAACCCATATGAAATCTTGATGGTGTTTTTAAAGTTCTCGATAAAGACATGAAGTACGAATGATAATCTGTACAATTACCCACACCAATATCACATGCGTATAATGAATTACCATTACCATATGCATATTTTGAATTATTATTTTGTGATTTTACTAATTGATTTTTTGTCATTTTTTTTAGACCATATGTTATATTACTTGGTAGCCATTCTTGTCCAGTCTTAGGATTTTTACCGCCGTAAATATATTTATAATTTTTAGAATTTTGATCATCAGTAGGTTTTCCATAATGCATACCATTTAAAACATAATCGTATATTCCTCGCATATTTTGATTGGAAAGTTTATTATCTTTAATAATTTTATCAAAAATAGATCCTATTGGGACCATAGATGCAGAACTTAAATAATTATTAGGATCAACGTTAGCATAATTAATATTTTGATGTTCTCTTCTAGTTACTTCAAAACTTAGCTTTATATTTTTTTCAACATTAGTTCCATTATCATTAAAGAGATATAGATATTTATTATTATGTTTTTTTTCTACTTCAATTGAATAATTTAATCCATCCGCATCTACTTTGATATTTTTTATGGTTTGAACCTCATTAGAATTTGGATAAGGTATCCATAATTCTAATTTTTTATCATTTGTTGGTAGAATTGAAACTTCATAATTAAAAATGAAAGATCTTGCATTAGTTCCATTGCAGTTTAATAATAGAATAATGAATGAAATAGTTAAAAATTTATACATTTGTTTACTTCCTGTTTATAGGTTGATTTAAAATTTGATAAATGTAAAATATTTTTTTGAAAAATATTACATACTAGATTTAAAAAACGATTCTCCAAATGGATTTTATAGAATATCCTCATTTTTAATTAAATATATTAATTAACATTTTAATAATTTA
>PAFF01000051.1 GCA_002704045.1 Fidelibacterota bacterium | reverse complement strand
TTGGCGCAACACATGTGAGAGTAGGGAGCGAGATATTTGGGAAAAGAGTTTAAATAATGAAAATTGATGAAATTACATCTATTTTAGATAAGACCTATAATTTTGGCGGGCAATCTAAGGCACTTCTAAATGTATTAGCTTTCAGTGCACAGAAATTAGAATTCTCAACTGGGGATCTAATTATAAAGTCAGATGATAAGACAGCCAAGTGTTTGGTGATGCTTAAAGGTCGAGCTTTTATTCAAAAAAAAGAAACCTCCATCGAAATTACTGTTGGTGATGTAATTGGGAATTTAGCGCTTATTAATGATAAGGCGATAAGGCACGCTGTGATAGGTGGATCAACTAAGGGGCAGGCGTTAATTATTGATAGGCCCTTATTCAATCAATTAGTCAGAGATTTCCCAGATTTTATAATAACTCTCAAAGGTACAATAACAGCCGAACTTCAAAAAAAAATAAATAACTTATCGGAAATTGATTTTTAGGAACAAACCTAAACAATTTTTCAGCCTCTTTATGAGATTGATTTTTATAAAGTTCTTTCATATTATTATGCCAAAGCTTGGTATTATAAAACTTATTAGGAAATGCAAACACAATGAATATTGTTACAACAGCCAATAAAGAACAGCTTGACGTAGTAATGTCATTCGCACAGAAAGGTGACTATCAACAAGCACTTCTTAAAGGTAACTTATTAATGAGGCAATTTCCTTTGGATCCTATTCTTCCAAATTTAGTTGGAACTTTATACCAGTCATCAGGTAAAGGAGAAGCTGCAATAAGCTCTTTTAAGCAAGCAATCAAATTGAAGCCAGATTTTTATCAGGCCTACTATAACATGGCTATATCTCTTAAAGATTCAGATAAACATCAAGATGCGATAGATGCAAATAAGAAAGCAATTAAACTGAACCCAAATTATGTCGCAGCACATGCAAATATGGGTCTCAGCCTTTATGCTCTTCAACGATTTGAAGAAGCTATCCTCAGCTACGAAAAGTCCATTAAGCTCAACCCAAATTTTTATCATGTGCATGAAAATCTTGGTAATGCATTACAAGAAATAGATCGTTGTGATGACGCAATTATAAGCTACATAAAAGCTATCAAACTTAAACCAGACAATGACGCTATATATTTTAGTTTGGGTAACGCTCTTGAGAAAGTTGGTAATCATGATGGAGCAATAGGCAGTTACATTAAAGGACTTAGGATAAATCCTGATAATGCCCGTGCTCATTTGATGCTTGGATTTCTTCAGTCCGAGCAATATCGCCCTGAAGAAGCACTAGCCAGTTATCGTAAATCAATTGAGTTAGATCCAGACTATGCAGAGTCACACTTGTACTTGGGCAAACAACTATCCAAGGGTAAGCGGTATGATGAAGCAATAATAAGTTATCAAAAGTCAATTGAACTTAACAGTGATAACGATCAAGTCTATTTTGACTTAGGATATGCTCTTATCCAGACAGATCGCTTAAATGAAGCCCTTATTAATTTCGAACAGGCATTAAAATTAAACCCTGATAATACAGATATACACATGCATATGGCCACAATATTTAATAATTTGAGGAACTATGAAAAAGTTATATCTAGTTTCAAAAAGGGCCTCGAAAACATAGCTGAATCAAAGAATTTTGATCGGTTTAGTCAATCATTTTTTCATTTATCTATATTGAAAGACCTGGATTCAAATATAGAAAAAATGGCTTTAAATTGCCAAGAAGAGTTGACTCAAATATACAACAAAAAAATTAAAAATTCCCGTGATTTTACTTTTGCAGACTACAAGAGTAAAGGTTCATCAAAAAAATTAAGAATAGGACTAGTTTCAGGAGACTTACGTAAGCACCCAGTTGGTTTCTTTGTAAAACCATTGTTACAATTCATCGATAGAGAAGGTTATGAAATATGTTGTTTTAGCAATACAATTGATAAGCTAGAGGACGATTTTACAAAAGAATTAAAATCTTATGCACCTGAGTGGTATTCTATTGGAGATATGGATGATGCTCAAGCAGCTAAGTTAATCCACGAGAAGAATATTGATGTCTTAATCGATCTATCAGGCCACACAACAAGAAGTCGCTTGCCAATGTTTTCCTATCGTCCGGCACCAGTTCAGGCGATGTGGTTGGGATATTGGGATACAACAGGGCTAAAAGAGATAGATTATATTATTGGTGACCCATATTTATTACCAGAGGGTGTGAATCACAATTTCACTGAAAAGTTAGTTCATCTTGAAGACTGCTGGATATGTTTTGAGCCTCCGGATATTGATGTTTCAATATCAGAACCCCCAGCCATAAAAAATGGATTTATTACATTCGGCTGCTTTCAAAAATCCGTAAAAGTTACGAAACATACAAATATGGTCTGGTCTGAAATCTTAAAGCAGGTACCCAGATCAAAATTACTTTTTAAACTTAATCAGAAAGTAATTGATACACGTAGCATGATATTAAAGGATTTTACAGATAATAATATTGACTCTAGCAGAATCATTTTTCAAGATCCCAGTCCTCGTGAAAAATATTTTATAAGTTATCATGATATAGATATTGCGCTAGACACTTTCCCATATCCAGGTCTAACAGTTGCATGTGATACTCTTTGGATGGGAGTCCCTATTATAACAAAAAAGGGCAATAGTTTTTTATCAAATTTAGGACATACTGTTGCAATGAACTCAGATCATTCAGAATTCTGTGCCTCTGATGATCAAGAGTATATTGAAAAAGCTGTCTCATTAGCTCAGGATATTGATAAACTCAATCAAGAAAGGCTAGCAAGACGAGATAAACTATTAGCTTCAAATTTATGTGATGGGCCATCTTTTGCAAAAAGTTTTGAGAAACTAATGAAAAAAATTATTCTTAAAGAGAGAAGTGATTAAATATTATTTAGAATAGTAGTTAAAAAATACTTCAATATTTATTTCAATTGTTACATACTATCATAGATAATATAAGTTATAGTAGAACTTATATTAAAGAGGTCAAAAAGTTAATTATGAAAAAAGTTTATTATGCCGAGGCAAATTATTCAGACGAAGAAATTGAAGCTGTTATAAGTGTATTAAGAGATAATCGTTTGGCATTGATGGGTGGTAAAAATGTAAAAGAATTAGAGAAACAAGTCGCCCAAATTTTTAATAAAGAATTTGGCTTAATGACCAATAGTGGTTCATCAGCCAATCTCATGGCTGTGCAAGCGTTAAATCTTAAAAAAGGCTCAAAGGTTATAACTCCGAGTCTAACTTTTTCAACCACAGTAGCTCCACTTGTACAAAGTCAGCTTATTCCTCTTTTTATCGATGTGGAACGAGAAACTATGCAAATAGATGTCTCACTTTTAAAAAAAATTCCACTAGATGGAGTCTCTGCATTATGTGTCCCAAACTTAATTGGGAATATAGCGAATTGGCAAGAAATATACCACTTTGCAAAAGAAAATAATTTAAAGATTATTGAGGATTCTGCTGATACTATTGGCTATCAATATTCTACAGATATTAAAAACTGGTCAGATGTAAGTACAACAAGTTTTTATGCCTCTCATGTTGTTACTGGGGCAGGTTTTGGTGGAATGACATGCTTTTCAGATAAAGAATATTACCAAAATGCATTGTCCCTGAGGGGATGGGGGCGCCGTTCCTCTCTTTATGGCGAAACAGAAGATATTGAAAGAAGACTTAGTGCTAAAGTTGATGGCATTAATTATGATGATAAATATATTTTTGATGATATGGGATATAATTTCTTACCGTCTGAGATTTCAGCAGCATTTGCTCTTGTCCAACTAAAAAACTTAAAGGCTAATATAAAAAATAGGATTGATAATTATAACTATATCAAAGATAAACTATCAGCATCTAATAATTTTTTTGTACCCACATCATATGAAAATGTTGAAACAGGTTGGTTAGCGTTCCCATTAATTTTACAAAATGAATTAGCCTATAAGCGAAAAGAGATTCAAATATTCCTAGAAAATAATGGTATTCAAACTAGAACTATTTTTACAGGTAATATTCTCAGGCAACCAGTAGCCAAAAAGTTTAAATGGGCGTCTTTTGGAAGTTTTGATATCAGTGATAATATAATGGAGTCAGGTATTTTATTGGGTTGCCACAATAGGCAAACAAAAGAAAAAATGGATTACATGCTAGGAAAAATTTTTGAAATAGAGAAATGTCTAAAGTAATTTATGCAACTGGTGTAACAGGGTTTATTGGTCAATATTTCTTAAAAAAAATATTTAAAGACTATGATACTGTTTTGAATTTTGGCCGAAATAAAAATATTACAATATATCAATCCAAAAAAGACCCCATAAATATAGATTTTGATATTAAATTGTTGGATGATTATCAATCAGAAAAACTGGTACATCTCGCAACCTATTACAATCCCAAACCAAAGAATTCTCAAGAAGAACTGCAGCTAAAACAGTCAAATTTCGATTTTCCAGTATCGCTATGTACTTCCCTAAAAAAATCAGGACTAAAACACATCGTCGCAACATCCTCTTATATGCAATTACTAGGTAAAAATTACACAAACTTGTATACCAAAACAAAAAGCGATTTCATTAGTTGGGCCAGACCCAAATTCGATCTAACAGAAATCTTTCTATTCGACACATTTGGACAAAATGACAAACGGAATAAAGTTTTAGATACTTTTATTAAAAACGCTATTTTGAATAAGGATATCTGCGTACCCTCAAATAATATCAATATAAATTTAACACACGCATTTGAAGTATCTGACTCAATAGTTAATTCATTAAGTCTAAAACCAATTGAATATATGATAAAATCTGATAATCAGATTTCTATCAAAAAATTAGCAGAAACTGTGATTACTCAGGCCAAATCATCATCCAAAATTCTACCCACTTTCAAAAGTGAAAATCTGATAGATAAAATTGATCACTTTCCAGAAAATATTTACATCAATAGTTTAAAATTAGATTTCCAGGAGCAAATACAGGAGAGATATAATGAGATTAGAAAAACCTATAGTTTTTAAAAATGTCTTCAATATATTCGAAGACCAGAGGGGATACTTAAGTACAATCGACACAGAAGAATTATATAAATACCTACCAAACGAAGAGTTTAATTTCAAATACCAATTAATCTCATATAGCGACAAAAAACACACTTTTAGAGGTATGCATTACCAGACGAGACCATTTTCACAAAAAAAACTTATGGTAGTTCACCGAGGCTCCATAATAGACTTTGCCGTCGATATAGGTAATATTGATAACAGTGAGGTTCTTCGATTTGATATGTCAGCTGGAGATGCAATTTTAATACCTGAAAATTATGCCCATGGCTTCATATCACTAACAGATGAAACACTTCTTCAATATTTTCTAGACAATGTATTTTCTGAAGAAAACTATAAAGGATTTAATATAACTAAGTATCTTAATAAGGAATTCCCAAAATTAAAGTTTATCATGTCAGAGAAAGATAAAAATTTAAGTGAGCTTATAAGCTAATAGGTACTATTATTTGTTATTTTTGTCAGAGGACTCTCTAATTATTTGCATTAGATAATCACCATAACCACTATTCATTAGTGGCTTTGCAAGATCCTCAAGTAATTTCTTGTTAATCCATTTCTTACGAAAAGCAATCTCCTCAGGGCATCCAATTTTTAATCCTTGGCGCTGCTCCACAATTTGAACAAATTGATGCGCCTCTACAAGACTTTTATGAGTCCCAGTATCTAGCCATGCATAGCCTCTATTCATTTGCTCAACATATAGTTGGCCCTTATTAAGATATATCTTATTTAGATCAGTAATTTCAAGCTCACCTCTCTTAGAAGGTTTAACAGTTTTAGCATAATATGGGGCATGTTCATCATAAAAGTAAAGCCCTGTAACTGCATAGTTTGACTTCGGGATACCTGGTTTTTCTTCAAGGCTCATAACTTTTCCATTCTTATCAAATTCTACAACACCATAATTTTCTGGGTCATGAACGTGATATGCAAAAACTGTCGCTCCCTCTTCTCTCTGGTTCCCGGTGAGCAATTGTTCTTGTAATAAGTTACCATAAAAAATATTATCACCTAGTATAAGCACGGATGGCGATCCCGCCAGAAAATCTTCGCCAATAATCAGTGCCTGAGCCAAACCATCTGGAGATTTTTGTATTTCATAACAGATATTTAGACCCCATTGAGTTCCGTCACCTAATAATTCTTCAAAACCTAATATATGTTGAGGTGTGCTAATAATAAGTATTTCTCGTATATCTGATAGCATTAGAGTTGACAGAGGATAGTAGATCATTGGCTTATCAAAGACAGGAAGAAGTTGTTTAGAAACAACCCTAGTTGCAGGGAAAAGACGCGAGCCGGAACCCCCAGCTAGAATTATACCCTTTCGTTTCATGCGTATTGCCTTTCTATCCATTTCCGGTACTGA
Organism: Fidelibacterota bacterium; assembly: GCA_002704045.1. Classification (GTDB taxonomy): domain Bacteria; phylum Fidelibacterota; class Marinisomatia; order SCGC-AAA003-L08. Next base: position 3,256 of record PAFF01000051.1, on the reverse strand, counting down.
CCATTTGTGACTTCTTCAACCCATTTTGTATTACTTATATACCACTCAATAGTTTTACGCATTCCAGTCTCGAAATTCTCTATTGGTTCCCAATTAAGTTCTTTTTTTATTTTTGTGCAATCAATAGCATAGCGTCTATCATGCCCTGGGCGGTCCCTAATATAGGTTATAAGTTCACGATAACTCTTAATTTTAACCTCTCCCTTTAAGGGACAGAGTTCATCAAGAAGGGAGCACAGTATATCAATGGTCTGTAAATTTGTTTTTTCGTTCATACCACCAATATTGTATACTTCACCAATTTGTCCTCTTTCCAGAACTGCATTTATAGCACTACAATGATCATTAACGTATAGCCAGTCACGAACTTGTAACCCATCGCCATAGATTGGTAAAGCTTTGTGCGCAAGTGCATTATTTATAAATAAAGGGATCAGTTTCTCTGGAAACTGATATGGCCCATAATTGTTAGAACAGTTTGTGGTAAGAACTGGAAGCCCATAAGTCTGGTTATAAGCCCTAACAAGGTGGTCTGAAGAGGCCTTGCTCGCACTATAAGGACTATTCGGTTTATATCGATTAGTTTCAGTAAATGCAGGTTCATCAGCGTTTAATGAACCATAGACTTCATCGGTTGATACATGAAGAAAACGAAATATTTTTTTTTGTTTACCATCTAGAGATTGCCAATATTCATTAGCAGAGTCCAGTAAGCGCAAGACTCCAATTATATTTGTTTGTATGAACTCTTCTGGTGAATCAATGGAGCGATCAACATGAGACTCTGCTGCAAAGTTTATAATAGCGCGTGGCTTATATTTATTTATGAGTTCTCTACAGACTTTACTGTCGCCAATATCAACTCTAAAAAAAATATGTTTTTTATTTTCACGAAGTGTTGCCAAGTTATTTAGATTTCCAGCATAGGTTAACTTATCAATATTGATCACTTCCTCATCCGAATTTGATAGCCAATCTATAATAAAATTTGAGCCAATAAAACCGGCTCCACCCGTCACTAGAATTGTCATTTTTGCACCTTATCATAAATGCAGAGTTGATAATTATTTAAATTGTAGTGATTTATCTTCAGGAAGTAAATGCCAAATCATTCAAGGGCTATTTACGCTACATATTTTATTCATTTATAATTTTATGAGATTAAACCACTTTTATTTAAAGTTTTTATATTTCTATTAAGATCGGGACATGATCAGATGGGCGATCAAAATCTCGAGATTTTTTATAGATAGAATGGTCCTTATAATGAGCTTCTAAATTATTTGTAATCCATATATGATCCAATCTACGGCCACGATTAGATTTTTTCCAATCACGATTGCGATAGCTCCACCAAGAATAGACCTTATCATCATCAGGAATGTTATGCCGCATGACGTCAATCAAATGGTTATCTTGTATTATATTTGTAAGTTTTTGTCTTTCTATATCTGTGTGACTAACGACATTTATTAGCTGTTTATGAGACCAAACATCATTAATATGAGGAGCGATATTCATATCACCAACTATTATGTGACTTTGATTATGATATAGTTGTTCTTTAATATAAGAATACATTTCGTCAAGAAATTCCATTTTATGTAAGAATTTTGAGTTTATCGTAATATCAGGTTCATCTCCGCCCGCAGGAACATAAAAATTATGTATTAATAGGTCACTTTTTAAGTTGGAATGCTTTATTCTTGCACCAATATACCGGCTATCATCTTTTTTACAAAAATTTCTATTTAATACCTCTATAAATTTGAGTCGCGATATAATTGCTACACCATTATAGGAGGGCTGTCCTTTGATAGCTATATATTTATACCCTAGGGACTGGATGTCTTTTAATGGGAAATGATCATTGTCACATTTTATCTCTTGTAAACATATAACATCTGGATCTAATTCATTAATAATTTCACTTAATTGATTCAATCTTATACGAATACTATTAATGTTCCAGGTTATAACTTTCAAAAATACTTCCGCTTATCTATCATTTATCTTTTTTTACTACAAAAAGATTATTTTCAGCTACGATACCCTGACTCACATTAGATAGTTTTACATTAGTTTCATAACCTTGTGCATCGACAGTATACCACTCATATAATTCGAGATTTGTGTAAGATTCGTTTATTTCATCTCTGATATGAAAATGAAGGGTTATTTCACCAATCTCTTCGTCTGTAAGACCCTCTATTGATAAAATCAGAAATTTATCATAGAAATCTATACCAAGTATTCTTGCATCCTCTAATAAGTTAACATTATTCTTAAATATAACATAATGTGGAGCAGATCTTATCGGGTAGCGATCAAGTGTATCAAGGTCTCGGTCTATGATTCCCAACCAAATGCCATCTGAAACAACAAGTAATGATTCCGGTTTTGTGTAGTCAAAGCGAAATCTACCTGGTTTTCTTATATAGAATTTACCTTCAGATATAGAATTATTAGGGTTAATCTGGATAAAATCACCCTCCATATGTTCAATATTATTTAGGTATTGGCTAACTGAATTAACTGCCTCTAATTGAAGGGGATCTAAGAAGCTTGCACTCGAAGTTGTTACATCAAATTGAAATAATATAAATAGTAGTAATAATTTTCTGAGCATGAAGACTTACATAAGTTAATTTTAGATAATATATTATATATATCTATATATTGTCAAAATCTTGACCATTCAACAATATTTCTCTCTTACCTGAATTTTCTGCAGAAATAATCCCATCTCTTTCCATCTTATCAACGATATCAGCAGCCCTGTTATAGCCAAGTCTCAGTCTTCTTTGTATATAGCTTGTGGATACCTTTTGATCAGACAATATAAGTTTTATAGCATTTTTATATAATTGAGGGTCTATATTATCATCTCCAAGAATATAATTAGAAGTATCTTCATCAGGATCTTTGGTTATCTCTTCTAAATACTCCGGTGAACCTTGGGATTTGAGAAAGTTTACAATACTTGAAACTTCATTTTCATCGACGTAAGCTCCATGTACACGGTTAATTCTAGCCCCATCAGACATATGAAGCATATCCCCTTTACCTAATAGTTGCTCGGCTCCAGATTCATTTAAAATTACTCGGCTATCTATTTTAGAGCTTACTTGAAAGCTTATGCGTGTGGGGAAATTAGCTCTTATAACCCCAGTGATAACATCAGCCGAAGGTCTTTGAGTAGCCATAATGATATGAATACCAGCCGCTCTTGCCATAGCAGCAAGTCTTGCTACAG
>PAFF01000050.1 GCA_002704045.1 Fidelibacterota bacterium | reverse complement strand
TCTCTTATTTGTTTTTCAATATTTCTTATTTCATCATTATTATTAGATACATCATTTTGAAGCATATTTACTTTATATTCTGTTTTTTCTAAAATATTTGGCAAATCCCCTTTGATTTGTTCTATTTCTAATAATCTTGAATCTATTTTTTGCAATTCAATCAATTTACTTACTGTTTCCTGCATATCCCTCCAATATTATGTATACAAAAAATGCACCGAATGGTGCATTTGAAAATTTTGAATTATGTTACACTATATTTATAGCTGCTAGTGAATGGTAGCTTGTATTTGTTTTCCAACATATCATACCAATTTAAGAATATTTATTTATTCTTTCAAATAAGTCATTATTATATATATATTTATATTTTATAAATTTATTTATAAAAAAGGTGTTAAAACTATGATCAAATTATTACAAAGTAAATTAAAAGATGAAATTAAATCCGGAAATAAAAAAAATGTAATTGCATATAGAAATATGATCGGAAAATTAAAATCTCAAGAAATCGATTCAAAATCAGAGTTAACAGATGATATGTGTATTAATATTTTACAAAAAATGGCAAAACAAATAAATGATTCTATAATGCAATTTAAAGATGGGGGAAGACTGGATTTAGTTGAATCTGAACAAAATGAGCTCGATTTGATTCAATCTTTTCTACCCAAACAATTATCATCTATAGAAATGAAAAATATCATATCTGAAATCATTAATGACAATGATGCCAATGGAATATCTGATTTAGGAAAAATAATGGGCTTAGTCATGAACAAAATCCAAGGAAAAGGCGATGGTAAATTAGCTAGTAAAATCGTAAAAGAATTGCTCACACAATGATTTTTACACCAATTGACATAATTATATTTATCATTTTACTATACTTTATGATTAAAGGTGCACGAAAAGGTTTTATAAAAGAAGTAAGTAGAATAATAGGTATCTTCTTTGGTATATATATATCAAATAAGACAGGGAATCAATTTATACCTTTTTTCGAACCATACATAGGTTATGAACCATTACTCTATGTCTTTAGTTACTTTTCAGTTTTTTTAATTGTAGTTTTCATTATTGGTATTATTGCTTCAGTAACTCAAAAATTCTTTGAATTCATTCTACTGGGTTGGCTTAATAAGATTTTAGGTTTACTGCTGGGATTATTAAAAGGTTTAATAATAGTTAGCTTAGTTATATTCACTTTAGAAAAATTTCCTCAAACTTTAAATACTTTTAAAAGGTTAAATAATGATTCTTTTTTATTTCAAATATGCAATATCATAAAAAATAATTTTATTACAAACTTCGAATTTGATAAAAAAACTTCCTCTGCAAAAACAAGATTAGAAAATTATCTTGATGATAAACCTTCAATTCCATAATAATTATGAATCAAATTAACCAGGTTTTAGATGATCTAGATTTTTATAAAATTCAAGAATGGATTAAAAATAATTGTCAAAGTGAAGAGGCAAAAGAAAATGCATTTAAATATTTTAAACTAAATCAACAACAAGCTGAAGAAAATATAAATTTAACACAAGAAATCCTTGATAGCTTGAATAGAAACGAAAAAGGTATTAATCTAAAAGTTTCTAAAATAACTAATTGGATTTCTATCTTAATGGTAGATAACAGTACTTTATCCATAAATCAAATTAAAGAACTATATAATCTTTTAATTGTATCGAATGAATTAATATCAATTAATAAAAATCCAAATTTTTTTTTATGGAAAAATTTTTTACAACAAATAACTGTATTAAAAAATGGTCAAAATAAAATAGAAAATATCTTTGATGAAAAATTTCAAATTAAAGATACAGCAAGTTCAGAATTAAAAATCATTAGAAAAAATATCAATAGAACTAAAACACAAATTAAAAAAAAAATTGATTCAATTTTAGTTAAATCAAAAAAAAATAATTGGCTATCTAATGATCAAATTGTTTGGAAAGATAACAAATCTTTGCTTGCATTTAATGCAACACATAAAAGGCAAATAAATGGTATAATTCACAGTTACTCTGCGACTAAACAGACTGCATTTGTAGAGCCTATCGCAATAGTAGAATATAAAAATAACTTAGATATTTTACATCAAAATGAATTAAAAGAGATAAATAAAATTCTTTTAAAATTAACCAATTTTTTTTCACCTTATAAAAATGAACTGCAAAAGAATTATAATCTTATAATAAAATTTGATCAACACAATTCTATGGCATTATTTGCTAAAAAATTCAATTGTTGTAAACCAGTTTTTAATAACAATCAAATCAATATCGTTGAAGCTAAAAATCCTAATCTATTAGTTTCAAATAAGAAGGTTGTTCCATTGAATTGCGATCTAAATGATAATAGGGTCCTGATAATATCAGGTCCTAATGCTGGAGGAAAAACTGTAGCAATAAAAACAATCGGCTTACTCGCTTTGATGTGCAAGCAAGGAATGCATTTGCCTGCTAAAAAAGTCGTTATTCCGTTTTTTAAAAATATATTAACAGATATTGGCGATAGACAATCAATTGAAAACGATTTATCAACATTTTCTGCTCACATAACTAATTTAAAGTATATTTTGGAATTAGCAAATCATGATACTTTAATCATTTTAGATGAACTTGGAACAGGTACAGAACCAGAATTAGGTACAGCAATATCTCAAGCTATTATTGAAGAATTCATTCATAAAAAATCTTATGTAATATCAACCACGCATATGAGCGCATTAAAGCTTTGGGCTCAAGATAAAAAAGAAATTATAAATGGTGGTATGATTTTTAATAATGAAAAATTAAAACCATCATATCAATTACAACTTGGTTTACCTGGTAACAGTTTTGCACTTGAGATTTCAAGAAGACTTGGATTAGATAAAAAAATTATATTAAGAGCAAAAAAAATTGTCGATAAAAACATATTAAATTTTGATAATATTATTGAAAAAATAGAAAGAAAAAATCAACAGTTAAATAATTTAAAAATCAAATTGCAAGACAAAGAAAACTTTATACAAAGAAAAGAAAATGAAATTTTAAAAAAAGAAAAAGAAATAAAGCAAATATTTGATAATGCAAATGATATTTCTACAAATAGAATCGAAAATGAAATTATTTCAAAAAGAAGAGAAATGGAAAATTTAATCTTTAACATAAAATCCAATAACGCATCAAAAGAAAGTATCAAGAAAGCAAAAAATATTATAAATAAAAATTTATCCAAAATTAATAAACGAAAATCTAAAAAAATACAATCTAATGAAAATAAATTCATCAAAGTTGGTGATTCTGTAAGTATTTTGAATTTTAATACTTTTGGAACAGTAGTTAAATTTTCAGATAATAAAAAGAGAGTTTATGTTGATGTAAAAGGTAAAAATTTTAAGTTACCAATAAGTGAGATTAAATTATTTAAAAATATTAAAAATCAATCAACAAAGAAAACTTTATCTAATTTCAAAATAAGCAAACCCAATAGCTTCAAAATAGATTTAAGAGGTACTAGAACAGATGAAGCTCTACAAAAAACTAGAACATTTCTTGACCAATCATTTGTTTCAGGAATGAGTTTTGTTCATATAATTCACGGGAAAGGAACAGGAGCATTACAAAATGCTATCATAGAGGAGTTGAAAAATACATCATTCGTAAAAAATTATAATTTTGCCGATCTTGAAAGTGGTGGTACAGGTGTTACAATTGTTGAATTCAATATTTAAAAATTAATATTATTTTTTGCAGATTATATTTGATTATCTTATCTTTATATTTAGCGATACAATAAATGAATCAAATTTTTAAATATAATAGTTAAAATGGCAAGAATAGCTGAACAAGTAATTGAACAAGTCAGAAGTAGTGTGGATATTGTTGATATCATTGGTGAATATGTTCAATTAACAAAAAGGGGTTATAACTTTTTTGGTCTATGTCCTTTTCATATGGAAAAAACACCTTCTTTTGCCGTTAATCCGAATAAACAGATATATAAATGTTTTGGATGTGGTTCAGGAGGCGGGACAATAAATTTCGTAATGGAAATTGAAAAAATGGAATTTATTGAAGCAATAAAATTTCTTGCTGAAAAATATAATATAGAAGTTAACTTGGAAACAAAAAAGTCAAGTAAGTTTTTTTCTCAATTATTTGAAATACACAATTTAGCAGCTAATTTATACCAACAAAATTTAAAAACTCCCAAAGGTTTACAGATCCTTAATTATTTAAATAAAAGAGGAATAAATAATGATACAATTAACGAATTTCAGATTGGATTTAGTCTAAATAAATGGTCTTTCCTGCTTGATGAAACTCGTAAAAATAATTTCAAGTCAGATGCTCTAATTCAATCAGGTCTTTTTATAAACGGAGATAAAGGGTATTATGATAGATTTAGAAATAGAATAATGTTTCCAATCAGTGATAGAAGCAATAAAATCATCGCATTTGGTGGAAGAGTATTTGATAGTAACGATCCAGCTAAGTATATAAATTCTTCTGAGACTCCAATTTATAATAAAAGCAAAGTTTTTTACGGGCTTTCTAATACAAAAGGTTTTCTATCAAAAGAAAATACTGCTATCGTAGTTGAAGGATATCTAGATTTAATACAATTATTCCAGAATGATATTAAAAACGTTGTAGCTGTTTCGGGTACGTCATTTACTGATAGCCATGCTCTTGAATTAAATAAATACGTAAAAAATGTAAAAATAGCTTACGATGGTGATAACGCTGGTAAAAATGCAGCGATAAGATCAGGATACGTTCTTTTAAAAAATGGTTTTTTTCCAGAAATTGTTGTTATCCCTGAAAATACAGACCCTGATGATTGGATTCAAAAAGAAGGACCAATTCCATTAAAAAACGCAATAAAAAATAGCATAAACTTATTCGAATTTCAGTATAAAAACTCTGATATAGATGATTCAAACCCAAATTCAATATCAAATTTAGTTAATGATATTTTAAAGGAAATTTCTGATGTTGTTGATCCAGTCCATAAAGAATTATGTATTAGATCAATTGCAAAAGTAACAAATTTAAATGAAAATACCTTATTTGAATCACTTAGTAATATGAATTCAAAAAAATCTTTTAAAACTAATTATGATAAAAAAAGTAAAAAGACTAATAATAATGATTTAACTAACTATAATTTACTAGAAGACGAATTAATACAAATATGTTTTTCTAATGATTCCAAAACAAGATTATTTATATATGAAAATATGAATACTGAGTGGATGATTTCAAAATCAGTAAAATCAATTTTTAATGAAATTTTTATTCATCTTCACTCAGAATATAAACCAGATATTAATGTTGTAATGGATGGAATAAAAGATGCTAATTATAGACAAAAATTTGCAGCATTGATATTTGACATTGATAAAAAAATTTTGTCAATAGATGCTGCGATAGAATGCTTAACAAGAATTGAAAAAAGTTTCCTTAAAAGAAAACTAAACTCTTTAAGAGAAAGTCTCAATATATTAAAATCAGATGAATTAAAATCAATTTTAATTGAAATTAGCAATATTCAATCATCTCTTAATAATATTAAATTTAAATATGACAAGTTTAACAAAAATTAAATATAACTCATTATTTTGTTTATTGTTGGTTATGTCTTGTAATGATATCCAAACTACTATAAGCAATAATCCAAATTTAAATTTAGACTATAAATTAAACTTAAGGTCATTAAATAACGGGCAAAATAAAGATTCAGTCAATATTTATTGGGAAAAATATTCATTTGATGATTTCGCTAAATATCAATTATCACTTGATAATACTCAAATAGATATTACTGATTCTACAATTAATTCATACGTTATTTCTTTAAATGCTGGGGAATTTAGATATATAGATTTAAGCTTATACAACAATCAAAACATTATAATTAATCAAGAATCAATTCAAATTCATACAAGTAGCGTAGAACCCGTTAATGATTTAATTTTTGATAGGCCTTCTTTTAGCTCAATCGCTTTGAGTTGGACTCCATCAATTGAGCCTGATTTTGAGAAGTATATTATTTATAGATCATCATCATTTTCATATATTTTACCATTTCTTGACAATCCCCAAACTGAATGTAATGATGTCAATAACTGTATAGAAATTGCAACTATATATGATAAAGAGATTAATAATTACAATGATTCATTAGGTAGTCAATCAGGAACAGGACATAGTATTATGATTACCACATTTGATACTAATGGTAATTTTAAAAATAGTACAATATACACTGAATTTAATACTTCATTTCAACCAGGAATATCAAATTTCTCAGTTAGTACAGATCAAGAAGATAAAATTAATATAAGCTGGGATAACTTGAATACAAATGAATTTTATGCAATAGAAATCTGGAGATCCAGTATGAAAGACGATTTAGATCCTAATTTTTATGGTGAAATGACAAATGATAATTGTACCAAAATTATTACTATTTATGATTCAAATTTGAATTTTTATGAAGATAGAGATAATGTAGGTTCGTCAACATCTTGGTTTTATTTACTGAAATATATAAATAAATATAGTATTTGGGATTATACTGATGAAACATTAGAAGGCATGGTAAAACCATGAAAATAAAATATTCTTTAATATATCTTTTATTTTTAAGCTGCAGTGATTTATTTATATCAAACGAAAATTATAATGCAATCTATCTTGATGGTGGATCCTGGATGCAAATTGAAAATGATGGAACAAATGAATACCCGTATTCAATTAATGCTTTGAATAATGAGTTTACTCTGGAATTTTGGATATCTAATTCAGTAATTAATTCTAATGACTCACCATTTTTATTTTTATTTGGTAGCAAGCTCGATAATAATGATTTTGATTACCAACTTGGTATGTCTCAAAATATAAATAAACCAAATTCAATGATATTATACATTGATAATGAAATAGAGGAAATTGAAATTGAGGATTTAAATTGGACTGATGAAGAAATTTTTTATAATTTAGTTTTTGTATATAATACCTCATTTATTCAAATCTTCATTGATGGTGTATTAAAAGAACAAATATCAACAAATAGCTACAATATAGATTTTTCTGACTGTGATTTATTCATTGGTGCTAAAGGATTCAAAGATTATCCAGTATTACCAACGAACTTTTGGTCTGGATATTTTGATGAAATTAGAATTTGGAAAAAAGCACTTTCAAACATAATATACTTTACTCCATCTTACAATAATTTAGATATTAATAATACAACGTCTGAATTAATTGATAATATCACGTTCATTGATGCTGATGGTGACGAAGAATCAGAATGTTTATTAACCGATACTTGGGAATCAGATAGTCTTTTTTATCAAGAAATAGATCTATCAAATATAAATAGCACATATCTTGCCGGCTCTATTGAAGATTATATAAACTGTATATGTTATAACCAGGGTGATGAAACATATGATTGTTGGGATATTATAACCTTAGTTGAATATCACAACTTATACCCGGAGCAAACTATAGCAAACTATGGTGATCCATTGATTGATGATTTAATTTCATTATTAAAATTCAATAAATTCCCATCTAATGCTCAATCTGTCATTGATGAAAGTGGTAATTACAACGATGCGTTAATATATTCTTTACCTGGATATAAAGCAGAATTTATTGAAATTGAATATTAATTTAACTACCTAAACATACTAAAAGAACTCCAAAAATTAATATAGCATAACCTACTTTATTACTAAAATTAAGTTCTCTATTATACTTATTAATATTTTCTAAATGATTATCAGCATCAGATTCACAATTACTTCCACATTCTCTGAATTGATTACTCAATAATAGAGCACCTCCAATACCAATTAAATATCCTCCTGTTATTCTAGTAACTTTATTGATAGTTGAAGTATTTTCTATCATTGTGGAATCTGAATGCGTATTGTAATAGATTTTATCAATATCTGTACAATAAATAAAGCTAATTAAGATTATTATCGTAAAAACATGTTTTGTCATTGATTAATCATTATCCATATAAAAAAGAGTTTCCTCACTTTTGTTGGGACTGAACTCATACAACGGAAAGTCTGGCTCAATCAACTTAAGTGAGGAACTCTTTTAGTTTGACAATTATATATTTTAATTAAATTAATTTTCTTTTTGAGATTTCCAAACAATCCTTAATAAAAATTTATCAAAATCACTAATAGAGGGACTATTATTCATAATCGATATAAGTTCTTGACCATCAGGATACTTTCCTATATCATAAATATCATCAAGAAATAAACAATGTCCCATTTCGTGTGCAAAAACAGTGTAATTAGCGTCACCTGTTTCGTAATCAGTAATCTGTCCTCCAATTTTCAAATATTGTCTTTGAGCTACTGCATCCCAAGTAATTTTATGCCAAAATTTAGTAACAAACATATTAATTGATTCCGGATGTGAATAATCAGACCAACTATTAGGATAAAATTGAGTAGATTGATCTAAACCTTCTCTGTTATCTGAAACATATAAATCCAAAAAGTCCACAATTTCATACCAGTTTTGATCGAAAATTTCGTTATCATCTGTAAATCTAATCTCCCAAGGCGATTGTTCATTAGTCAAATTATAATTTGTAACTAAAGGATAATCATTATATGAACTTAAAAAAGACTGATCAAGATTAACACCCTCATTAAAGGTAAAACCAAAAACTTTAACTGCTACTTCTGAAGGTGCTTCTGAATCATAATCTTGTAAACTGCTTAGCCAATCGTTTGCAATAAGCTCATACTGATTTGTTAAGTTAGTTATTGCCTGCTCACTAATTGAGCCTATCCAATTTTCAACGTGATAATATATTGGCCAGGTACCTGTTTCATGAATTGTCCATAATGGATTTTTTAAATGATATAAATTATTTAGACAAATTTCTTCAAAACGAATAGCATTGATTATAAATAAATCTTTTTCTGCCTGTGATAATTCCATTCCGATAAAGAATTCCTCATAAGGTATATTATCACAAATATCATCCTGATTTTCATCAATCAAACAATTATTATTACAATCAAAAAATGATGATTCATATTCACAACAATTTTGACAAGATTCATTGGCATTTATATCGTAATTACAGGCAGACGGATCTTGACAACCTTCAGACCAATTTAAAATAAAATCAACTAGTAAGATGATATCTAAAATACTAATTTCAGTATCTAAATTAATATCTGCACATTCAGTACAGCTTTCATTTAAAATACATTCAACTAAATATATAACATCTATTATATTTACTAATTCGTCATCATTTAAATCACCTTCATAGCAATCTATGCAATTTTGATTTGTACCACTACAAATATTATCGCAATCAATTTGATCATTACATTCACACGCATTAATTGACCAAGTTGTATTAATTGGTATAAAAGGCCAACTTATATCAGTCTGAAAAGTCCATTCATTACCATCTGCTAAATTTTGTTCTGTAACAACATATACTAAAGCAACTCCACTATTACAATTGGTTGGTATATTTATTGCATCAATATAAAACTGATTATCTCCAAAAAATATTTCATTACCAATATTAAAAATCATTGTATTTAAATAATAATATTCTAAATTAATTCCAATATAATTACCATTCCATCCGTATTGATTGCAATTTGAGCCGCCCTCAACAATACCAGAAAAATTACCTATATCCGAAGATGGATCATAATACTGACTTTCCGAATCTAAACATCCTATATTTTGCATATAAGCAATTTGAAATAATAGTAATCTGCAAACAAATAATGATGCTGGAAAAAAATTAAATCTATTCGCACTGTCATTTTTTTTAAGGGCTGTAAACAAATTTTCTCCTTTTTTGGTATTGAATAATTAAATAATTCAAAATCTAGTTCTTTTAAAGTACAAATAAACACCTATAATAGATAGTACTAAATAAATAATAACAAATTCAATATATTCTATAATGTATAATCTTTTAAAGAAAAAAGCTCCAATGTTATGATACAATAAAAAACCTATAAATAAAGAAAAATAAATGATATACTGGTTTTGTGTACCTAACATTTTGTTAATAAGTAAAACCCAAACAGGAATGAAAAAAAATATTAAAAAATGAATTATTTTTTTTTTAATTACCTCAAAATCGCTCAGAAAATATAATCCAGGTTCATTTAATATTTTCTCAAATAAAAATAAAAACACAACGGCAGTTATTAAATGTTTTTTCATAAATCTTTTTTAAAAAAATAAATTAGCGTTTTAAAAATTATATTAAAATACATATTGCAACTATCTAAACTAATGAATATTCTAAATTAGTCCTTTTTGTATTATCTAAAATTGATTGATGTCTTTTCAGTTGATTCCAATGATTCCTATTTGACTCATCTAAAATAATTGGCTGCCGATTTTTAGAATTATGTATGTGTTTCATTATACCTTGGGCACTTTGTGTTATTATTGAAAATGAATTAATAATTTCACCTGTAAATTTATTAGTCCAACTATCCCAAATACCTGCAAAAGCAAATAATTCTCTATTTTCTAGATAGATATGGTATTTAATTTTATTCAATCCTTCGTGCCTCCATTCGTAAAATCCATCTGCAATTACTAAACAATGTTTTCTACCAATTAAATTTTTAAATGAAGGTTTTTCTTTTAATGTTTCTGATCTTGCATTAAGAGTCTTACTTTTGATGCTATTAGCCTTTTCTTCATTTTGAATCCAATGAGGTATCAAACCCCAATTAAAAAATTGAATTTTTTTAGGTCTATCACTAGTAATAACAGGAACTTTTGGATTAGAAAATCCATTTATATTTTGACTTGATATAAGTTCGTAATCTGAATCGAAACTGGCACCAAATTTATTTTCTATATTGTTTTTCAACGAGTTAATTGATATATGAAAACACATTTATCATTCATTTAAATAATAGTTAAATAATCTAATCAATTTCATCATCTGCTCCTAAAATATCAACTAAAACATCATTTTCAGCCAATAAGTCTTCAAATGCAATTTTACCAAGTTCTTCAAAATCTACACCTGTTGTTAAGGTTATCTGATCATTTTGTCCATTTGTTAATTGGATATCAAAGACTAAATGAAGTAAATCATCTTCATGCTCCTTGGTTCTTCCAATACAATCGAAAGACATTATGTGATCTAAATTATATACTTTTCCAGTTTCAATACATTGTATAAACATTTGTTTTTGTTTCTTATCAAGCATTATTAACCTTCCTCAAATTAAAAATTATTTTAAAAAATAATACCTACTTCAAATCCATAATTTCTAAAACACCATTACCATCAATTTCTGTACCATCTGATAATTTTAATCTTACTTTACTTTTAAATCGAGTATAATATGGATCAACCTTTGAAAAATGCATAATTTGTTTAAAAAACGGAATTTTAACAACATCAAATAAGCTCAAGTTTTCAATTACATCTTGACCCTCAATTTCTAAGTAAAAATTATCTTTGGTTAATATTTTTAATTTTGAAAAGAGAGTTTCATTGTTTTTATCATATAAATTAGATATTAAATTTTCCTTTGAGGTAAAGATACCATTTTGACCAAAATTTTCATAAACTGTTCCTGTACTATCTCCTATATATATACCAGGAATTGAATATCCACCTCTTTTTGATACAGTATTAAGTTCAAATCCAATAACTGTGTAGGGTCCAGCCTTGCCTCTAAACCAAATCCAATCGTCAAATAATTTTTGAAGTGGAACATTTCCCCAATTATGATCATGATATCCATCACCATTAATTATTTTTGTTTGGTTTTTAAATTCTAAGTTTCCTTCAACTTTTCCATTAGGCACAGCAGCTAACCAAGCAAAATAATCATCTTGAGCACTTATTATACCATCTTGGGGTCTATAAGATTGTGTATTTGATACCAAATTTAAATCAAATCCAAAACCATCAAAATCATTTTTGTCAATTCTAATTTTGTATTCTTTAAGATTACCTTTAAACACATTATTCCCAAATTCAACAAAACAACTATCTCTTGATATAAAAACATTTTTACTATTAAAAAATTTTATTTTTTTATATTCTTCTCCATTGGGTTTATTATAGTTCACTCCAATGTAGTAGAAATTTTTTAAATTTTTAATTTTCCAAAAATATGCTACAATAACACTTCCATCATCTAAATTAGCATCAAAATACCACCATTCATATTCACCATTTTTATTATCAGTTCTTAAACCATCTTCATATGGTCTAACAATTTGACCTAACTTGTCCGATTGAAGTTCAGGATCAAAATCAGGTAAATCTTTAATACCGAAATAAATTGAAGAACAACTTAATAAAAAGGCTCCACAATATATTAAAATAAAATTTTTTGTAAAGAATTTCATAATGTTTTTCAAATAATTAATCAAAATATGATTTGCAGTTATTTAAATAAATTTAAAATAATTAAAATTT
>PAFF01000049.1 GCA_002704045.1 Fidelibacterota bacterium | reverse complement strand
TTGCAATTTCTTTTATAATTTTTTCAGTTGGTTTGCCTGCACCATGACCTGATTTACTGTGAACTTGTAACAAAATAGGATTTTTACCATTTTGTTTTGCTTGCAATGTTGCAGCTAATTTATATGAGTGTAGTGGAACAACCCTATCATCGTGATCTGCAGTAGAAATAAGCATGGAAGGATATTTTATACCTTTTTTTACATTATGAACTGGAGAATAATTGAATAAAACTTGAAATTGTTCAGGATCATCAGAACTACCATACTCTGGTATCCAAGCCCAACCTATAGTAAATTTATGGTACCTCAACATGTCTGCTACAGGTACAGAACAATCAACTACTCTAAAAAGATCAGGTTGTTGGAGGGCACAAGCAGAGACTAATAAACCTCCATTACTTCCTCCACCGATAGCTAATTTATTAGGATTTGTATATTTTTCGTCAATAAGATACGAAGCAGCACTTATGAAATCATCAAATACATTTTGTTTATTACCAAGCATACCACCTTTATGCCAATCTTCACCATATTCATTTCCTCCCCTTATACCTGGCAATGCAATAATACCTCCTAACTCAAGCCAGGATAGTCTTGATAAAGAGAAATAGGGAGTTAATCCAGCATTAAATCCACCATAACCGTATAAATAGGTAGGATTCAAACTATTTTTCTTTATTTTATTATTATGAATGATAAACATAGGAATTTGAGTACCATCCTTGCTATCATAAAAAATTTGATCAACTGTGTATTGATTATTATCAAAATTTATATCAGCCTCCCAAAAAAGATCTGATAAACCAGAATTTAGATTTAACTTGAAAATTGTTGTTGGATATAAAAAAGATGTGAAACTGTAAAAAATTTCGCTATCATCCCAATTAGCAGAAATCCTTAGTGAACCTTTGC
Organism: Fidelibacterota bacterium; assembly: GCA_002704045.1. Lineage (GTDB taxonomy): Bacteria > Fidelibacterota > Marinisomatia > SCGC-AAA003-L08. The sequence continues at coordinate 7,966 of PAFF01000049.1, read as the reverse complement.
TTGGGAGACTAACTTTATCTATATATTCTCCATTGATATCATGTAAATGCAAATTATGAATTAAATCCTTTTTATATGTTATCAAAATTTGATTTGTATTGACTACCTTTGATGAATGAAGAGTATTTTCATTTTCATTTACAATATTTTTCCAATTTTTCTGGCTTGGATCATTTATATCAATCTTAATAATTCTTCCCTTAGGAGAATTGAAAGTTGTTTGTATATAAAATTCTGAACCAAAATTATGAATTAATCTAAAATCTCCAATCCATTCATCAATTATAGGCTGAAATTTTTCTTTTGATCCTTTCTTTTTATAGTATAATAAATTGTTATTGTTTGATCCAGACCAAACACCTAATATTTGATATTGTTCATCATCAGTTACCCAAGAATAAAAACCATAATCAGGATTTGATGAATCTTCGTATATTAAACTATCCTTTGATTGTTCTGTACCAATCCTGTGCAAATAAAGTTTATTAAATTGATTTTGATTTTTAAACTCATCTCCTTCTAACGGCTCAGGATATCTGCTATAAAAAAATCCACTTCCATCTGGTAACCAATATGCTTTTGAAAATTTAATCCATTTTAAATGATCTGTAAAATTCTCTCCCGTATCAATATCTTTGACAAAATATTCATCCCAATCACTACCACTTTTAGAAACACCATAAGCCAATAGTTTACCATCTTTACTTACACTTACCATTGAAATTGATAATGAACCATCCTCACTTAGAATATTAGGATCTAATAATATTTTTTCTTCACCATTTAAACCATCTTTATAGTAAAGTACAGAATGATTTTGAAGTCCTGAATTTTTATAAAAAAAATAGCGATTATTACGATGAAACGGAAGAGACATTCTTGGATAATTCCAACGTTCTTTTAACTTATTCTCAATTTCAACAATTTGTGGGATTTGATCAATATAGGATTCAGTTAATTTTTGTTGTTCAAAAATCCAATCTTTAACTTCCTCAGAATCCATATCCTCCAACCATCTGTACGGATCTTTTACAATTGTTCCGTGATAATCATCTTCTTGTGCTACAGTTTTAGTGTAAGGATAAACAATTTTATTTTTATTATTATTTATACATGATAAAACAAGAAAAAAAACTGATACTACCAAAACTAATTTATTTAATTTCACGTTATGAATTATTTTTTTACAATATAAAATGATATTACAAAAGTCAACCAAATTGCTTGTTCAAAATAAAATGCTATTGTGAGTGGTACAACTCCTGTTACTGCCTGATATACATTTAAACAAACAGGCATGAACGTTATAAACGAATATGTCATTTTAACTTTCGAAAGATCTTTAATCCAATTGATTATTTGTAGAGTTAAAATAATTAAAAATAATTGTCCCATAAGAGCAAAAGGAACTATTGCGGCAGCTTCTTTAGTATAACGCATTCCAAAACTTTTCATCATTTCTTCTGGAGAAAAAACACCTCCAAGAGTAAAAAGCACTAAAAAACCAGTTAATATTCGAAGTAAAAATTTTACACTTATCATATTCATCCTTTCTGAATGTTAATTTGATTAAAACTAATTATTTTTAAATCCTTTTAAACATATTTTTTTTGAGTAAAACAGATGTAGTTAAAACCCCAGAGCTGAGAGCACCTACTAAACCTACTGTTACAATATCCTGACCTGATAGAAAAAGATTTTTAATAGGTGTTTTTGGTTTTAACCATTTTTGTTTAAATCTTTGTGGAGTATGATTGATACCATATAACTCACCGAATCTATAATTAGCTAGACTTTTTGTACTTAATGGCGTTGATAATTCATAAAATGAAATTTTATTTTTTAGATGCGGACAATGTTTATAAACTTGTTTAATAATTCTTTGAGATAACTCTTCTTTATAATGTTCATATTCTTGTCCCCTTTTTCGCCAAGATTTATTTGCCCATTGTTTATAATTTTCAAATCTCGATGGAACAATAACCTCCATTGTTGATTTAGATGGATAATTTTTATTCCATTCAGGGTCTTTTGATGAAGCAAAGGACATATACAAAACAGGAAAATCATTATTTTGATCTTTATTAAAATCAATTACATTTTGATCATGATTATATGATGGATAAACCCATAAATTTGTATCCTTAATACCCAGATTTTTGCTTGAATCATCAAATCCGATATACAAACAAGCGTGACCAGAAGATGGTTCAACTGAATCTACTTTTTTTTCGTAATAGTTTAAAACTTTCTTGTTCTCATCAAGTTTTTTAATTGTATTGTGAACACCAGTTGTTGAAATAACTGTATCAGATGAAATTTTTTCTCCAGATTCTAAAATTACTCCCTTTGATTTCCCATTTTTAATCCAAATTTTATCAACTCCACAATTTTTCACTACCTCACCACCATTGTTTTTTATTACAGGTATGATTGTTTCAGCTATATTTCTTGATCCACCAATGGGATAACTTGCGCCATCTAAGTAATGATTTGCTATCATACAATGTATAACAAAACTACTTTCTTTAGGGGGCATACCGTAATCTCCCCATTGTCCAGTTAATACTGAAATGAGTTTTTCATTTGATGTAATAGAAGATAACGCTTGATATGTAGTCATATCTGCATACTTTAAAAACTTTCTTGTTAAAAAAGGTCTTAACATAAATTCTGATATACCAGACAATGCTTTAGCAGCAAAAAAATTCAATGAGCTTTTATTTACTTCCCTTAACATATCAATATAATGATCTATTTCAGAAGCGTTTTTGGGAAAATACTCTTTTATCTTTTCAATGAATTTTTTTTTAGGAGCAATAAAATCATAACATTTATCTGGAAAAATGATACGATCATAGTTTAAACTCATTTTATTCCATTTGAGTTTATTGTTTGATATTTTATCAAAAACTCTTCTTGAAAATGTATTTTTTTTGTGAACAGAACCAATATAATGTATTCCAACGTCCCATTCAAAACCATTCCTTTTGAAAGTATGCGTATATCCTCCAAACTTGAAATGTTTTTCAAGCATTAATACTTTTTTACCTTCTAAAGCTAAAAGTGAAGAACAGGTAAGTCCTGACATTCCAGAGCCAATGATAATTACATCATAATGATCATTTTTTGGTTTCATAAATAATTTTAATTATGTGATAAATTATTTTGTAATATTTGTTGCACCTGTTTCGACTGAGTGAATTTTTCCATCTTTAAATGTATAAAATGCAAGTACAGCTTGCTTGTTACCATCATTAAATGAAACAAAAGCATGTTCAACACCAACTTCATCATTTTCAAATAAAATTCTAATTTTTTCTCTTTTAACATCACCAGTCATTGCCCACTGAACAACTTCAGTTTTATTGAATACTTTTCCTTGGGAGTAATTAGTAAAAGCATAATCATCATGAATACACTCTTCAATTTTATCTTTATCTAGTAATTCAAGCGCGACTTGGTATTTCTTTAATATTGACATTGTTCTCCTTAAAAATATAAATGATTTTTTAAATAATTAATTTTACTATTATTAATAACATAACTTACTGATAACCTATGTCTAAAAAAAAGTGTGTACATTAGTGAATTATTTTAATTCATCAATGTATTGTAGGTATTTTGTTTTGTTAATTTTGATTTTGTTCCAAGTATACAACAAGATCATATTAATTTGATCATCTATTTTAGTTTGTATCTGAAATCTATATTTTTTATAAGAATAGTAATCAGTTTCTGTAATTTTGTTAATCTTGTTTTGACAAAAAGTAACTGGATTAAAATTATTAAAACTATTTATAAATTTATTTTTCTCTTCATTTTTAGATTCAATTTGATAATAGACAATCATCCAATAATTCAAAAATTTTATTTTTATCTAAACCCTGACCAATAAAAACTAATTCTTGTCTCATATCTCCAAATGGTTCAACCCATTTTTGTTTAATAAAATCAATTGATTCTTTTTCTTGCGGCCAGTGATTTTTTGGAATAGCTTTCCAAAACAAACCCGCAAAACCATGATGAGCTATACCACCAGCTTGACTCCAATTACCCGCATACATTGGACGAGTAGCAAGCCAAAAGAAACCCTTTGATCTTATTAATTTTCCTGACAATTCTTTACTATATAAAAAATCATAGAATTTCTGTGGATAAAAAGGTTTTCTTGCTTCGTAAACAAAACTACTAATACCGTATTCTTCTGTTTCTGGTATGTGCTCACCTCTCATTTCTTTGAGCCAACCTGGTGCTAATTGTGCTTGATTAAAATCAAATGCACCTGAATTTAAAATTTTATTGGTTGGTACTTTACCCATAGAAATTGGAATTATCTCAGCATTAGTATTTAAAGTTTTAATAATGGCAATTAATTTATCAATCTCAGTTTTCTCAACTAAATCAGTCTTACTAATTAAAATAGTATTAGCAAACTCAACCTGGTCAACTAATAAATCTGCAACACTTCTTTCATCTTCTTCACCTAAAGATTCTCCAACTTCCTGTAAGTATTTTGCTTCATTATAATCCTTTAAAAAATTTACAGCATCAACTACAGTCACCATTGTATCTAATATAGCAAAATCTGAAAGAGAGTTTCCATTTTCATCCTCAAAAGTAAATGTTTCAGCAACTGGCAATGGTTCTGATATACCTGTAGATTCTACTAATAAATAGTCAAATTTTCCTTTTTGAGCTAAATCTCTAACCTCTAATAAAAGATCTTCTCTTAAAGTACAACAGATACATCCATTACTCATTTCAACTAATTTTTCTTCCTTATGATTCAAAGAAACATCGTTTTTAATTAAACTTTCATCAATATTGATTTCACTCATATCATTAACAATAACAGCAACTTTTTTCCCTTCTCTGTTATTTAATATGTTTGTTAATACAGTTGTTTTACCTGCTCCCAAGAATCCAGAAAGAACTGACACGGGCAATTTTGTCATGTAAAATTCCTTTTTGTTAAATGTTATTTATAAATTGATAATTATATTAATAAATTAGAAAAAATAAGGAATTAATGCAACTGAATTGCAATAGAAAACATGCAATCTATCATTAATAATAATAAATTGAAATGATAAATTATTTTAAACTAAACTAGTTAGTTTAAGAGTTTTGTTTTCTTGCTTTATATTTTGTGTATATTTTGTGAAGAAAATAAAACCAAAATGCATTTATAGAAGGTTCAACTAAAGCATCTATAGTAGCTAATTCTATAGATGCACCAGTTATAAGAGTAACACAGATAACTGCAATAACAAAATGTCCTAATGTATAAATAATAGTCAAAATTAGACTATCACTCATTTTCGTTTTAATAGTATTAAAAATTGTCATATATAAATTTAAGAAATGTATTTTATTATCTAAAACCTATAAATTACCTAATAATATATATCTAAGATAATATTGACTAATTAAATACATCTAATATATCAATATTAGTATCTGAATTTAAATCTGCAGTTATTTCGTATAATAGATAATTTAGGCCTCTGATTAGAGGTCTAAAACAATCCTAAAATAAATTTTAAATATTTATTAAATCAAATCTATCTAGTTGCATTATTTTATTCCATGCAGCTATAAAATCATTTATAAATTTTAGTTCTGCATCATCACTTGCATATACTTCAGAAATTGCTCTAAGCTCTGAATTGGAACCAAAAATCAAATCTACTCTTGATGCTTTCCATCTTTCTACCCCATTATATCTATCAACACCTACATACTCTTCATTATCATCAGATGACGATTCCCACTTTGTTGACATATCAAGTAAATTTACAAAAAAATCATTTGATAATAACCCGGGGTTATCTGTTAAAACTCCAATATTTGATTTGTCGTAATTCGTATTAAGCACCCTCATGCCTCCGATCAAGGCTGTCATTTCTGGTACTGTTAGATTTAGTAATTGAGCTTTATCAATCAACAATTCTTCAGTTGAGAAAAAGCTGCTTTTCTTTTTGTAATTTCTAAAGCCATCTGCAAATGGTTCTAAGACATTAAAAGAATTTTGATCTGTTTGTTCTTTTGAAGCATCCATTCTACCAGGAGTAAAAGGTATATTAACTTTAAATCCATTATCTTCAGCAGCTTTTTCAATAGATGCACATCCAGCAAGAACAATTAAATCAGCTATAGATACCCTTTTATTTTGCGACTTATTTTGAGGATTTGAATTAAATTTTACTTGAATTGCTTGTAAAACTTCTAACACAGATTTAAGATTATTCGGATTATTAACTTCCCAATTAATTTGTGGCTCTAATCGAATTCTAGATCCATTTGCTCCACCCCTATTATCGCTACTTCTAAAGGTACTTGCAGAAGCCCAAGCTACACTAATGAAATCACTGATATCAACTTTTGAATTTAAAATATTTCTCTTCAAACCTATGATATCAGTTTTATTGATTAATTTATGATTTAACCTAGGTATAGGATCCTGCCAAATATAGTCTTCTTTGGGGATCTCAGGTCCAAGATAATTAGACTTTGGTCCCATATCTCTATGTGTTAATTTGAACCAAGCTTCAGCAAATGCTTGATCAAATGCGTCTGGGTCTTCAATGAAACTTTCAGAGATTTTAGCATATTCTGGATCCAACTTTAGTGATAAATCAGTAGTCAACATTGTTGGTTTATGCATTTTATCTGGATCAAATGCATCTGGGAAAAATGCGTTTGCATTTTTAGCAACCCATTGATTAGCTCCTGCTGGACTTTTTGTAAGTTCCCATTCATTATCAAATAATATATTTAAATAAGTATGATTCCATCTGGTTGGAGTTGGAGTCCATATAACCTCAAGACCCGATGTTATTGCATCTTTACCAACACCTGACTTATACTTACTTTTCCATCCAAAACCTTGTTCTTCTATGTCGGATGATTCAGGGTCGGGTCCAACGTTGGAAGCATCTCCAGCACCATGAGTCTTTCCTAATGTATGTCCACCTGCAATCAAAGCAACTGTTTCCCTATCATTCATTCCCATACGACCAAAAGTTTCTCTTATATCTCTTGCAGCAGCTATTGGATCAGGATTTCCATTAGGTCCTTCTGGGTTGACATAAATTAAACCCATTTGAACAGCAGCTAGGGGCATTTCTAATTCACGGTCCCCATGGTATCTTTCATCAGCAAGCCATTCTCTTTCAGGTCCCCAATAAATATTACTTGCAGGCTCCCATACATCAGCTCTTCCACCTGCGAAACCTAATGTTTCAAATCCCATAGATTCTAAAGCAACATTTCCACCCAAGATCATTAAATCCGCCCAAGAAATTTGATTACCATATTTTTTCTTTATTGGCCAAAGTAATCTTCTCGCTTTGTCTAAATTTGCATTATCAGGAAAACTATTCTGGGGAGCAAATCTTTGCTGACCTTCTCTAGTTCCACCCCTACCATCACCTGTTCTGTATGTACCCGCACTATGCCAAGCCATTCTAATCATCAATCCTCCATAATGACCATAATCTGCTGGCCACCAATCCTGTGAATCTGTCATAAGATCCGTTAAATCTTTTTTTAAAGCTCTATAATCAATATTTGAAAATTCTTTTTTATAATTAAAACCATCGCTCATCGGATCTGATTTACTAGATTTTTGTCTTAGTGGAGTTAAATCAAGTTGATTTGGCCACCAATCTCTGTTTGTCATAAATTTTTTAGCGCCTTTACCTGTTACAGGACAAGTTCCATCAGCCGAATCACTAGATTCATATTCATTTGAACATGAAAATAAACATACTGTTGCAATAATAATTGCTTTAATTTTACTGTTTATAAAATTATTTATCATTTTTATATCCTTTTTTTATTTATATGTTTAAAGTTTCGAAAAATCAAATCTGCCTATACTTTGTGATAATATTTTTAAAATATTTATGATAGCTATTTTTCTGAACAAAATTTAATATTTTAAATTAAAAAATAATTC
>PAFF01000048.1 GCA_002704045.1 Fidelibacterota bacterium | reverse complement strand
TGTTAAGAGTGTTAATTAATATTTTTCTAGTATCTAATGGATTAATTACTTCATCAACCCACAATCGTGCTGCTCCATATTTACAATTTTCCTGCTCATCATATTTTGCTTTAATTTCTTGATACATTTTATTTTTAATATCTTCATCTACATTACCCATTTTTGCTAATTTAATTTGTAAAAGTGTTGAAGCTGACTGATGACCACCCATTACAGCAATTTTAGCGCTTGGCCAAGCAAATACAAATCTTGAACCATAAGCCCTACCAGACATTGCATAATTACCCGCACCATAACTTCCACCAATTATTAACGACAATTTTGGAACAACTGAATTTGATACAGCATTAACCATTTTTGCTCCATCTTTTGCAATTCCACCCCATTCTGAATCTTTTCCAACCATAAATCCATTTACATCATGGATAAATAATATTGGTATACGATCTTGATTACAATTCATAATAAATCTTGCTGCTTTGTCTGCAGAATCTGAATATATAACACCACCCATTTCTAGATGACCCAATTCATTTTTCTGTATAAGTCGTTGATTTGCAACTATTCCAATGGGATATCCTCCTAAATTAGATGTTCCGCATAATATTGTTTTACCATAATTCTTTTTAAATTCAGAAAAAATACTTTCATCAACAATTCGCGCAATAATTTCATTCATATCATATTGATCTGGTTTCAATGGATCAAATAAAGATAAATAATCAATACTTGGATATTTAGGTTCCCTATATTCTTTACGTTCTAAAAAAAATGTTTTTTTATAGTTAATATTATTAAGTATTTTTTTTGCTCTATCTAAAGCTGCAATATCATTTAATTCATGGTAATCAGTTGTACCACTTATGGAACTGTGAGTTCGTGCTCCACCTAATGTTTCTAAATCAACATTTTGCCCAATAGCTGCTTTTACAAGTGCAGGTCCAGCTAAAAACATACTAGCACCTTCAACAATTATATATTTATCGCACATTACAGGTAAATAAGCCCCACCAGCAACACAAGGTCCCATTACAACAGCAATTTGAGTTAAACCCAAAGCTGACATACGTGCATTATTATAAAAAATTTTTCCAAAATGAGTTTCATCTGGAAAAACCTGATCTTGTAATGGCAAAAAAGCACCTGCTGAATCAACTAAATAAATAATTGGAATATTATTTTCAAGTGCAATTTTTTGAGCTCTTAATGTTTTCTTTACAGTTATTTCAAAGTATGCGCCAGCTTTAACAGTTGCATCATTTGCAATTATCATACACTGTCTATTATTAATTTTTGCAATAGATACTATCACTCCTCCAGCTGCAGGAGAACCATATTCATTATACATTTTATACCCAGCATAAGTACCTAATTCTAATTGACTATTTTTATCATCAATTAAATATTCAATTCTTTCCCTAGCTGTTAATCTTTTCTTATCATGTTGTTTTTGAATAGCAATTAAACCACCACCTTCATAAATCTTTTCTTTTTGATCAGTCATTTCTTTAACTAGTTTTTCAAAGGATTTTAAATTTGAATCCAAGCTTTTTTGTTTCCAATCTTGAATGCTTTTACCTATTGTATCTCTATTCATCCCAATTTCCCATGCTATCGTATTTTTTTAGTCTATTATTAATTAATTCGTCTATACTTTTTTGCTCATATTCATTAATAAACTGAAGTATGGATTTTTTAACTAATTCTCCCGTACTTAATAAATCATTATGCGCACCTCCAGTGGGCTCGTCTATAATTCCATCAGCTATACCCATTTTCAATAAATCGAGTGATGTAACTTTCATTGAATCTGCAGCATCCTCTGCTTTAGTAGAATCATGATATAGGATTGAAGCGCAGCCTTCTGGAGATATTACAGAATACCAAGTATTTTCCAAACATACCAGCTTATCGCATACTCCTATTCCAAGTGCACCCCCAGATGCACCCTCACCTATAACTATTGATAAAATAGGTGTTTTTAAAAATGACATTTTATATATATTTTTTGCTATAGCTTCTGCTTGTCCTCTTTGTTCAGCTCCCAATCCTGGATAAGCTCCAGGAGTGTCTAGGAAAGTTATAATTGGAATACTAAATTTCTCAGCTAGTTGCATAATCCTATATGCTTTTCTATAACCTTCTGGTCTAGGCATACCAAAATTTCTTTTCAATTTGTCTTTTGTGCCTTTACCTTTTTGATGACCAATTATAAATACAGATTTACTCTCAATTTTACCAATACCTGATATTATAGCAGGATCATCTCCAAAACATCTATCACCGTGGAGTTCAAAAAAATTATCAGTAATAACTCTTATATAGTCTAATGTATTGGGTCTTTTTGGATGTCTTGCTAATTGAACCCTCTCCCAACGAGTTAAGTTCTTATATATTTCATTACTTTTATTTCTTAATTCTTTTTCAAGAGTAATTATTTGATGCGATACATCTAAACCTGTTTTGTTAGATGTATTTTTTAAAGATATAATTTTATCTTCAATATCTTTTAAGGGTTTTTCAAAATTGAGAGTATATTTTGTCATAAAATTAATTTTTAAATAAAATTCTTATATTTTTTCTAATTAAAATGATAGCAATTAAAATATGTAAAGTTATAAAATTAAAAAAATATTTATGTTTATATTTTTTAAAAAATTTTAAAAATGATTGGTCAAAATGATTTTTTGCATATGAGATATTTTTTTTTGAACTTGCTCCTTTATGGTGAATAATTTGTGTTTCGGGATAATAAACTACATTATATCCAGCTTTAATGGCTCTAAAGCAAAAATCTGTATCTTCGAAGTATAAAAAAAACCTCTCATCAAACAAACCAATTTTTTTGATCATTTTTTTTCGAAACATCATACAAGCACCACTTATAGATATATTTTTACTTATAATATTTTCATTTATATATGTCATATTATAACTAGATATAAATTTATTTTCAGGAAACCATTTGCTTAAACCAATTAATTTAAACATTAAAGAATACAAATAAGGAAAATTTCTCCTCGATGATATTTGGAAAGTTTTATCTTTATTTAGAACTTTACATCCTACAATACCAACTTTGGGATTTTGTTCAATAAAATCTTTGAGTCTTTTAGCTATATTTTCAATAAAAACGGTATCTGGATTGACTAATAGTAAAAAATCCCCTTTACTATATTTTAATCCAATATTCACAGCTTTTGAAAATCCTAAATTTTCTCTATTAAATATTAGTTTGATTTTGTTTGAATGATATTTTTTTAACATATGGTTTGACCCATCCATGGAATTATTATCTACAATAATAATTTCATAGGATATTTTTATAGAAAATTTTATTATGGATTGAATACATTTTTCAAGATAGTCTTTTACATTGTAGCTAACAATTATTATAGAAATCATAATAAATTAAAAATTCTCTTAAATCTTAATTTTAAAACTACCCAAATTGCTTCATATATTATTTTATTACTCATTTTTGATTGACCTACAGTGCGATCAGTAAAGGTTATTGGAATTTCTTTTATCATAAACTTATTTAACCAAGCATAAAAAGTAGTTTCTATTTGAAAAGAATAACCTTCTGATTTTATAGATTTAAATGGCATTTTTTTTAAAGTATCAATTTTGTAGCATTTAAAACCTCCAGTTAAATCAAAAATAGGTATACCTGTAATTAAACGAGAATAAATATTTGCAAAATAGCTTAACAAAAGTCTACTCATAGGCCAATTTATAACATTCACTCCATTAATGTATCTACTTCCAATTATTAAATCGTAGTTTTTAATTTCTTCCAACATTACAGAAAGTTCTTTTGGATCATGTGATAAATCAGCATCCATTTGAATGACAAAATTATAATTGTTTATAATTGCCCATTTAAAACCAGTGATATATGCAGTACCCAAACCTAATTTTTCTTTTCTATTAATTATGAAAATATCATTTCTTTTATGGGCAAATTGTTGAACTAATTTTGATGTATTGTCTGGAGAATTGTCATCAATAACCAATACGTGAAGATCAGGATCTATTTTTTTAATTTTTTTAATTAAAACTAAAATATTTTTACTTTCGTTATATGTTGGCGTAATAACTATTTTTTTCATTTCAATATATATTTTGTTTTAATTAATTCAAGACAAAAGTTTGTATCATAAGTATTAATTTCTAAGATGCTTTCTATTTTAGAAGTGTCTAAACTTGTTTTTAACGGACGTTTTGCTAATTGATTTAGTTTATCTGAAGAAATTTTTTCAATTAATAAAGCATTCAATTTAAAAACCATGCATATTTGCTTTGCAAAATCATATCTACTTATAACGTTACTGCTCCCATAATGTACAACTCCTGTAGTATCTAATAAAATTGCTTTCATGATGACCTCAGGCATCAGTTCAACCAGGACAGGATTACTGATTTGGTCGTCAACAATACTAATTTTCCTGTTAGCATTAATACTTTTATATACAAAAGAAAAAAAATTTTTATTTTTCAATTTTGAAGAAAAAAGACCATTTAAACGTAATATTAATATTTTACGGTTAGATCCAATTAAAAAGTTTTCTGCCTCCAGTTTAGTTTTACCATAAAAATTCAAAGGGATAGTTGGATCCTTTTCATTATAATTACCTTTTAATCCATCAAATACATAATCTGTGGAAATATGAATTAATTTTGTATGTTTTTTTGAGTATTTAACAAGATTTTTCAAGCCAATGAAATTAACGTTTCTAGCTTGAGCACGATTTTTTTCACATAAATCTACATCTGTAATTGCAGCACAATTAATTATAATATCAGGTTTAATTCTGTCAATAATATATTTAACATTTAATTTATCAGTTATATCAAGTTTTAATGAACCAATAGTAGTATTTTTTAACGAAGGTATAACATCAAAATAGTTAGATAAACTTGCACTTAGACAATTGCCTAATTGTCCATTTGAGCCAGTAATAAGTATTTTTTTTTTCAATTAATTATAGTTTGCAACCATCTTTTTTAAACTGTAACAACTTATCATGAATTTCATTATCATTTAATGCTAAAATTTCAGCGCATAAGACAGCAGCATTAATTGCTCCAGCACTTCCTACAGCAACAGTAGCAACAGGTACACCTTTTGGCATTTGCAGAGTACTCAACATTGAATCTAATCCATCCATAACACCACCAGGTAAAGGAACACCAATAACTGGTAAAGTTGTGTGAGCTTTAATTACTCCTGCTAAATGTGCTGCCATACCCGCTGATCCAACAATAATACTGTAACCATTTTCTCTTGCATTTTCTGAAAATTCAGCAACTTTATATGGATTCCTATGAGCTGACATAACGAATATTTCTGAATCTATTGAAAAATATTCGAAGTAAGGTTTTGATTTCTCAATTATTTTTCGATCTGTTTCACTACCTATTAATATCGCGACTTTTTTCATATTTTTTCCTTATTTTATTAAAATTTAAATGATTCAAATAAAACTTCAATACCGTTTAATAAATTTATTTTTCTATTACCTGGATAATTTACATATCCTGATAGCAAATATATTTCATTCTTTTTTATATTTTTAAATTCATAAACAAAAAAAGGGCCTCCACTTTGACTAATTTCGTGATCATAGATTCCTCTATAAATGTTGATATGATCCATATTTATTTTTTCTTCTTTTGATCTATAATATTCACTAATCTCAATTTGTGGCATATAAGTTTTTGTATTTAATATAAAAGTATCCCAAAATGAATATTCATCGACTAATTCAACTTTATAATATGTAATCCACCTGTAAGGATAACCTCTACCAATCCAAAAAAAATTATTTTTTTGATCTTTATTTAGCATAATGTAATCTTTTTGTATATCAAAAGATACATTGTATTCATCATTTATATAGTTCATCAATTCATTATTTAAACCTTTTGAATAAATATAGTCAATCATGTGATTATTGTATTTTTCCATAAAAACACCGTAAATCCATTCAAAATTAATATCAATAACACTTTTAAAATCTATTATGTCATGACCATTGATACTCATAAATGTCTGGTTTTTTGAATATAAATCTTCTCTAATGAATATTTTTTCATTTGTACTTGATGCAATAAGATTTTTTTTTGTTAGTACGTCAGCAGTTGAATCAATGGGAAATGCTAATGAAACTAATATTATATTATAATATTTTTTAAACTTCTTGATATCCCAAGGCTTGATCCATATTAAATTAAAAATTCTTTCTTCCTGGGGAGTATTTATTTTAATATTAAAAATTTCTTCAAAATAAGGTTCAATTAGAGGTCTATCCTGTTCTGAAGCAACAATCAATATATCATCAATACCGCCTTCTGATTGAGGTTTAAAATCACATGAAAATATGAAAAAAGTTAAAAATATTATTGTTTTTGACATACCACTAAAAAAGATGATGATTTTTGATATCCATGAATTAAAATTTTAAAGTGAGAATAAATTAAAATGAAGATAGAGTATATGATACTTATTATACTTTTTTTATTCATACTCATTAAAATATTATAACCAGTATCTTGCAAAAGTGATTCATTATAAACAACTTTGAATTTATAATTTTCTAATAGTTTATTTAATACTTTTGGATTAAAATGATATAAATGTCTTGGAGCATCCCAAGCAACCCATTTATCCTTAAAAAATTGTTGATCTACTGAATTATAATTGGGAACGCAAAGAAATAGAAATTTTTCATTTTTAAGAACTCTATGTATATTTTTAAATAAACTATCAATGTTATGAATATGCTCAATTGAATGCCATCCAGTAATACAATCAATAGAATTGCTTTCAACTTCTTTTAATGAACTTACATTATTTATTTTACTTGACATTGAAATTGCAATAGCTATTTGAGAAGAATCATAATTTTGTGTTAAAAAACCTTTATTTTTCATAAAGCTGCAGAATTCTCCCATACCCCCACCAATATCTATATGCGAGAGATTGTTTTTAAAGGGTAAAAATTTTGAAATTATTTTAAATTTTCTTTTAAAAGCTCTTTTTTTAATTGAATTATATATTATATCGAAAATATTTTTTTTTTTCTTTTTAATATGGGGATCATAATTGTTATTTTGATAATATTTGTAAATTTCAGTTTCAATTGGTCTAGGATTTAAAAAAATTAAACCGCATTCACAAGTAACTAATTTGTATGATTCTGTTAAATCAAATCTGTTTTGTACATCTAAAAATTTAGTATAATTCTTAGAGTTACAAACAATACATTTTACTTTTTCTAAAGACAATTTATTTTTTATTTAGCTTAGAGTACAAAATTAAACCAAGGACAATCATAACAAAAGAAATAACTTGAGCTCCTGATAAACCAAGTATATATTTTGGATTAACTCTTATAAATTCAATAAAAAATCTTGATATACCTACAAGAATTAAATATTTTGCAATTAGGTTACCAGAAGCTGATTCATTTCCTCTTTTTAACCTCAGATACAAAAAGATTAAAAAATATGCTGTCATCTCGAATAATTGGGTTGGATAAACTGGGAAAATCGTTGGAGGCAAACCATTAGGAAATGCTATACAATACCAATAGTCACATTGTTTACCATAATCATCACCAACTAAAAAACATCCAATTCTTCCTATTGCATGTCCTAAAGCTAAATATGGAGCAATCCAATCAGAAATATCAAACCATTTATAATTTTCTCTTTTAGCATAAAGAGTTACAGCTATTGTTCCACCTATTAAACCACCATAAAATACTAAACCTGCACCAATAGTTTGAATTCCCATTGATATAGAATTTGAATTTAAAGTAAATAATCCAATCAATATATTAATTAAACCGTTATAAGTATCACTAATAGAGCCGTTAGGAATGTTTTCAATTATATAATATAATTTAGCTCCTATTATACCACCTAATGCAGCTCGAGAAGTTAATTCATCAGCTAATTCCTCGTCTAAATTAGCATTAATCATCTCT
>PAFF01000047.1 GCA_002704045.1 Fidelibacterota bacterium | reverse complement strand
TATTTTTATGTACCTCGGCTTTATAGTAATGCTTTTATCTGCATATGTTAATTATGGCGGAATTGATTTTTTAATAAATAATACTCCCCAAAATACATTTTCAATACCTGGCAATCTGAATTGGAATACTATTTTAATATGGGGACTAATTGCTTTAGTTACTTTTATAGATCCTAGTTTTTATCAAAGAACATTTGCTGGTCAATCTATTAAAACAGTCAAAAATGGAATTAGATTATCCATTTTATGTTGGATGGTTTTTGATGGTTTAACTGTTTTTACAGGTATTTATGCATCGGCAATTCTTTCTGATTCAATTAATGGAAATCCATATCTCTTACTTTCAAAGTTGTTATTGCCTACTTTTTTTCAAGGCATCTTCATTATATCACTTTTATTTATTGTTTTATCAACTATTGATAGTTTCTCATTTATATCTGCCTATACTATTGGAAAAGATTTATTAAATATAATCAAAATACCTGTTATCAATAATTTTTCAATTAAGACAAAGACTCAAATTGGACTAATAATTACTTCAATTACTTCAATAATTTTAGCATATAATTTTAACGAAGTAATAGATATTTGGTATACATCAGGTTCTTTTGCAGTATCAGTTTTATTATTACCAATTTTATTTTATCTATATGATAAAGAATTTCATTATCCCCTTTTTAATATGTTTTGTAGTTTATCAATAACATTGGGATGGTTTTCTTATGGCATGCTAAATAAACAATTTGGATATCCTATCTATCCATTAAATCTTGAACCCATGTTCCCTGGTCTATTTACATCCATATTTATATGGATTACATGTAATTTATTCGCTAGATTCAGTAGTAGCAAAGAATAGTTTTTTAATCACAAAAATAAATAATTGGGAGAATAATATGCCTTTTTTAGAACAAGTTGACAATTTTTTTGGTATTATTGTTGCGTTCATGGCTCGGACACTTTTTTATGATTTATTTGGTTTTCCTCTTATAGTCATTGTTCTGTTATTTGGTGCTTTTTATTTTACAATTTACTTTAATTTTATCAATGTTAGAGCATTTGGTCATGCTATTGACATTGTAAAAGGTAAATATGATAACCCTAATGATGATGGACAGATTAGTCATTTCCAAGCACTTACATCAGCATTGTCTGCTACAATTGGTCTTGGTAATATCGCTGGTGTAGCTGTAGCAGTGTCACTAGGTGGACCAGGAGCTGTGTTCTGGATGATTATTATTGCATTTTTCAGTATGTCTGCTAAATTTGTATCTTGCACCTTAGGTCAAATGTATAGGAATGTATCCCCTGATGGGAAAATTGATGGTGGTCCAATGCATTATTTAGATCAAGGACTTGAACAATTGGGTTTTTCTACTTTAGGTAAGATGCTTGGGACATTGTATGCTATTTTTATCATTGGAGGAGCTTTTGGTGGTGGTAATATGTTTCAAGCAAATCAATCATATGCCTTGTTTGGTAGTTTATTAAATATAAGTCCTCTATACTACGGAATTATATTAGCTATTCTTGTTGGTTTAGTAATTGTTGGAGGCATTGAAAGAATTGGTATGGCTACTGAAAAAATTGTACCATTAATGGTTATGCTTTACGTTGGTGCTTCTTTATTTATCATAATAACAAACATAACAATGTTACCAAATGTGCTTATTGAAATTTTCACTCAAGCTTTTTCCCCAAATTCAATTTATGGTGGTTTCATTGGTGTACTTGTTACAGGAATAAAAAGAGCAGTTTTTTCTAATGAAGGTGGAGTTGGATCAGCAGCAATTGCTCATTCAGCAGCAAAAACAGATGAACCTGTTAGAGAAGGTATTGTTGCTATGATTGGTCCGTTTATTGATACAATTGTAGTTTGTTTTATGACTGCATCAGTAATATTAATAACCCAAGATTTAAATCCATTATATATCCCTGGAGATAATAGTATAAGGGGAGCTGAATTAACTTCTGCTGCTTTTGGATCTGTTATTAGTTGGTTCCCTTTCATTCTTTCAATAGTTGTTTTTCTTTTTTCATATAGTACAATGATTTCTTGGTATTATTACGGAAATAAAGGTTGGAAATATATTTTTGGTGGGAAATCCATACCAATTTATCAAGTTCTATACTTAAGTTTTACAGTTTTAGGAGCAATTGCTTCATTAGGAAATGTTATTGATTTTTCAGATATGATGATTCTTTCATGTGCTTTTCCAAATATTATCGGAGCAATGTTTTTACTACCCAAGATTAAAGTTGCACTCGACGACTATTGGGATAGGTATAATGCTGGAACTTTTAAAACATATAAATAATGGATTATAACTCATTGAAAGATTTTACTATCGATTTAGCAAAATCGTCAGGTAAAATTTTAATGTCATATTATGGCTCAAATTTAAAAATTGATAAAAAATCGTCAGTTGATTTAGTTACAAAAGCTGATTTAGAATCTGAGAAAAATATAATAAGTACTATAAAAACTAATTTCCCTAATCACGATATTATATCAGAAGAAAGTGATATCATAAGTAGTAAATCAAATTATAAATGGATTGTTGATCCACTTGATGGTACAACCAACTATGTACACTCTTTACCAATTTTTTCGGTTTCAATTGCATTGCAATATAAAAATGATACTAAAATTGGTGTTGTCTATAACCCTGCTTATAATAAATGCTTTTGGGCTATTAAAGACATGGGTGCTTATGATAACAATACAAAAATTTCAGTCAGTAACAATGATCAACTTATTAATTCTCTACTCGTAACAGGTTTCCCATATAAACAAGATAAAGCTTGGCATAAAAGTTTTGATATATTTAAAGAATTTTATAGTTTAACACAAGGAGTACGTAGACTTGGAGCTGCATCCTTAGATTTTTGTTTTGTAGCAATGGGTAGATTCGATGGGTTTTATGAATTAAATTTAAAACCATGGGATGTATGTGCTGGAGATTTAATTTGTAGAGAAGCAGGAGGAAAAACATCTAATTGGAATAATAATAAAATGCCTTTTTCAGGCTCTAATATCATTGCTTCAAATAAAAAAATTCATTCAAGTATATTAAAAATTTTAACCCAAAAAAAATATCAAACTATTTTAAACTAGTTTGTAATATTTTTTAATAGTTTTACATAATACCTTAATTCCAGTAAATATACATTCTTCATTGATATCAAAATGTGGAGTATGTAAATCTTTTGCATTACCATCATTTGACCCAATCCTAAAATATGCTCCGGGACAATGATCTAAATAATAACTAAAATCTTCACCTCCCATACTTGTTTTTTTAAGATTTATTACATTTTTTTTATTCAAAATATCAACAGATGATTCTTTAACTATATCAATAAGATATTTGTTATTAATCACTGGGGGACAAGCATATGGTGTTTCATGATAAATATTTATATTATATTTTTTTTTAAAATCTTTAATCAAATTTTCAATCTTATTATAGACTATTGGTTTTATATTAGGATCAAGATATCTAAATGTTCCTTCAATCAAAAAATCATTTGGTATTACATTGAAAGTATATCCTGATTTAACGTGACCAAATGTAAAAACAAAAGGTATGTTAGTTTTAATTTGATTCATTTTTTCGTTTATCTTCATTATAAAATCAGATCCGATTACTATTAGGTCATCAGTTTCTTCTGGACGAGAAGTATGACCTCCTTTTCCCATTAAATTAAACGAATGTATTTCAACTGCAGCATTTGCATACTTTTGATTTATTCCCACACTATTTGAATCTAAAGTTGGTAAAACATGGTAACCAATTATATGATCAACATTTTTTATAGCTTCACCTTTTATCATTTCAATCGCACCTCCTGGTGCAATTTCTTCCGCTGGTTGAAAAATAAATCTCACTTTACCTGAAATTGAGATAGTATTTTCTTTAAGCCATAATGCAACACCAATAGCAATTGTCATATGTGCATCATGACCACAAGCATGCATAAAGCCATTATTTTTTGAAGAATATGAAACTTTTTTTAAATCACTAATAGGTAAAGCATCTATATCTGTTCTTATTGCTAAAATTGGACTATCTGAAGATCCATATTCAACATAGAAACCAGTTTGCATCATTTTATTTTGATATATTATATATCCGCTGTCATTAAGAACTTTTTTTAAATATTTTGATGTTTTATGCTCTTTAAAACCTACTTCGGGATGTTGATGAAAATATCTTCTGGTATTAATAAATTTTTCTTTATTTTTTTCTAACCAAGAATTAATATTCATTTAAACTTTCTTTAAGTTCTTTTACAGATTCTTTTATAACAAGATTTAAACTGTTTGAATCTTTATATGTTTTTAATTGTCTTATATATGGTGCTTTATTATTGTTTACAATATTAATCAAGTTTTCTAACTCTTTATTACACCCTAATCTAATGGAAACAGGAATCAAAATCTCAATTAACTTATTAAAAGATTCCTTTAAGGTTTCCTGTTTACCAGTATCATCAACAATTATTTCTGCATCTAGACCATATCTAGTAGCCCTCCATTTATTTTCTGCTAAAATCCATCTATCTAATAGAGGTAGTTGAGTTGCTGAATCATAATGTTCAGATAAAGCAACTACTAGACATTGAGATAATGCTGCTATTTGAACCATTTCTTCTAAAGTAGGGACACTATCACAAATTCTTATTTCCACTGTACCAAAACCAATATGAGGACGAAAATCCCACCATACTTCTCTTATAGATTCAATTGTGTTAGCTCTTTGTAAAGTTCGCATATATTTTTGAAACTCGCTAAAATTTAGTAATCTGTGAGGTATTCCAGCCGTAGGTAGTGCTTCAAATATTTTAGTTCTTGTAGATGCTAAACCTGTGATCTGACCATCGTGAAAAGCTGAGCTTGCACTAATAGCTATTAAATGTGGAATGTATCTAGTCAACCCATTTGTAATAGCTATTGCTTTTTCCCCTGAATCTACACCAACGTGAACATGAAGACCCGTAATAATAAAGTTTTTTAAAACCCACTGCATTCTATCCAAAAAGCTTAAATATCTCTCTTCTTTAGCAATTTTTGCATCTTTCCAATTCATAAATGGATGAATACCCATAGACAGAATATCTATATTCATTGAATTTGAGGTTTTAATTACATCTTTAATTTTTTTACTTAAATCATTTCTTACCTCTGAAACGTCATTACAAATCATTGTATTGACCTCAATAATAGAATCTAATAACTCTTTTTTTAACCACATTGTTTCTCCGTAAAAATCTAACAATTTTGGAGAACCTGGTATAGGTTTTAAGGTATCCGAATCTATAGTCTGTAACTCAACTTCAACACCTATAGTTGGAGACTTTGAACTATTAAAAACTATATTAGGAGATAAACTCATTATTGTTTCATTATTGATTCGAAAGAATTAAAATAAGCATCTTTAACTTCTTCTTTATCAAGACTAATTAAATCATTGATCTCAATAATATTTTCTTTTGTTACTTTTCCAATTGTTTGTGTTGGGACATCAAATTCTTTAGCTAAATTTATAAGATTTAATAGTTTATCTTCAGGAATGGATACTACAATTGAGCTTTGACATTCACCGAAAAGTAACTCATCATTTCGACTTTTTCGATTTAAATCAAGTTTTACCCCTAAATTGTTTTTTGAGTAAACAAATGATTCAGCAATAGTAGTAGTTAAACCTCCATCTGAAATATCGTGAGCAGAATTTATTATTCCTTCTTTAATTGCGTTTAAACATACTTTTTGTACAGCATATTCAAATTCAAGATTTATATTAGGAATTGGACCAATAATTTGTTTGTGAATAGTTTTAAGATATTCTGAACCTCCTAACTTTCCATCAATTGATCCTATAATAACAACAAAATCTCCCTCATTTTTAAATTCAATTGTAGTTTTTTGCTTATGATGGTCTAAGAGACCCAACATTCCAATTACAGGAGAAGGATATACAGCACCTTCATCACTTTCATTGTAAAAGCTAACATTACCTCCTGTGACAGGAGTGTTAAAAGCTCTACAAGCATCTCCCATACCCAACACAGCTTCTCTAAATTGCCAATATATTTCAGGATCTTGAGGATTACCAAAGTTTAGACAATTAGTTATTGCAATAGGCTCAGCTCCTGAACAAACAACATTTCTAGCTGCTTCAGCAACTGCAATTTTACCGCCTACTCTTGGATCTAGATAAACATATCTACCATTGCAATCAGTACAAGCTGCTAAAGCTTGATCAGTATCTTTAATTCTAAAAACTCCTGCATCACCTCCTGGACCCTGCATAGTATTTGTTCTAACAGTAGAATCGTATTGCTCATAAACATATTTTTTATTTGTTATGTTTGGAGAAGATAATAATTTTAATAAAACATCATTATAATCATTTGGCTCTTGAATTATATCTAAATCGAAATCTTGTTTATCAGAAAAATATTTTGCTGTTTCATATTCCATATCATACTGAGGTGCATCACCACCCAATACAAGAGAATTTGATGGAATGTCAGCAATAACTTTTTCATTCCATATAACCTCAACATTTTTTTTATCATTTATTATACCAATTTCAGTACAATCTAAATCCCATTTATCAAAAATTTCAATTAGCTCTTTTTCAAATCCCTTTTTGATTACAACTAACATTCTTTCCTGTGATTCAGATAGCATTATTTCATATGGTGACATATCATTTTCTCTTAATTTTACTTTATTTAAAAATAATGTGATACCACTTTTGCCTTTAGCAGTCATCTCAGCTGATGAGCACGTTATTCCAGCAGCTCCCATATCTTGCATTCCAATTAGCCAGGATTTATTTCCTAATTCTAAACTTGCCTCTAACAATAATTTTTCTGTAAAAGGATCTCCAACTTGTACATTGGATTTATTTGATTCTGATTCTTCTGTCAATTCTACAGATGCAAATGTTGCTCCATGAACTCCATCTCTGCCTGTGGTTGATCCAACAAGAAATACAGGATTACCAACACCATATGCTGTAGCACTTATCACATGATCATGATTTACAATACCAACAGTCATTGCATTTACTAATGGATTTCCAGAATAACTATCTTCAATAACAACTTCTCCTCCAACTGTTGGTATACCTACACAATTGCCATAATCACCAATACCAGCAACTACGTGTTCTAATAAAAATCTATTTCTTTCATTATCTAGAGAACCAAATCTCAATGAATTCAAACACGCAATTGGTCTTGCGCCCATAGTAAAAATATCTCTTAAAATACCTCCAACACCTGTTGCTGCACCTTCATAGGGTTCAACAGCAGAAGGATGATTGTGAGATTCAATTTTAAAAGATACTGCTCTATTATTACCAATATCAATAAGTCCTGCATTCTCCTCGCCGGCCTCAACAAGCATTCTACCACCAGATCTAGGTAATGTTTTTAGCATTTTGATAGAACTTTTATATGAACAATGCTCACTCCACATAACCGAAAAAATTCCGAGTTCTACAAAGGTTGGAGTTCTTTTTAAAATAGATTTAATTAAATCAAACTCATCTGAGCTTAATCCGTGCTCAATCGCTAAGGCTAAATTAACTGAAGGTATGTTCAATTTTAACTCCTATATAATTAAAATTATAAATTTGAAAGATTTATAATTTACAAAATAAAAAAGCCTCTTTTAAAGAGGCTTTTTTA
>PAFF01000046.1 GCA_002704045.1 Fidelibacterota bacterium | reverse complement strand
GATATTGAAAAAATTTTATCATTATCTTCAACATCAAAATAGTCGTTAATCTCAATTATTATTGAATCAGCAAAATCTTCATTAACATCAATAAAATTTGTTTCATTATTAAATGATTGGGAGACGAGATTAAAAGTTGGTAAATCATTAATACTCTCAACTGTTATATCAAAAGACAAAGAAAATATATTATTACTTTCTGAATTATCTGAAGCAATTATTTCAAATGTTTCTGAATATACATATGAATTCAATAATGAAGTGAGCGATATAAATATTTCATTCTGATTTGTACTATTAATTTCATAATTTATAAAATCATATCCAATACCAACACTATAAGTTACTTCTTGCTCTTGTTCACCATAAGGAATCGTATCCGGTGTGATATAAATTAAAATTGTATCAGAGAAATCTTCCTGTAAAACTAAAATATTATCAATCAAATTTACACTATTAATATTGAAATAGGGAGGATCATTAATACTTAATACATTAACATCATATAATGTATCTACATCAGTAGTATCAATTCCATCTGATATCGCATATAATACATTTAATTGACCAAAATAGTTTTGATCAGGAAATAATAAACTTAGATTTTCATCATCTACATAGTAATTAGTTCCTGTTTGTAAAATTACATATAAATCATTACTTACGTTATCAGAATCAAAAATTTCAAATTGATTTATATCTACTAAAAGTGAGTCATCTTCATTAGTTTCTAAGTTCATTGGTTTATTAATTACTATTGGAAGATCATTAATTGGATTTACTGTTATAGAAAAATTTGAAAAAGATTGTATGCCATAATCAAAAATAGAATTATTATTAGCATCTATGTATATTTCACCATCATCAAATTGACTGTTATTGTTATCATCATAAAAATATTCACCATCCCTAACTGAAAAACTAAAATTAACTATACCCTCAATACCTTCACCAGGACTCCAAATTATAGTTCCACTAGAATCAATTTTCATACTTTCATTATATATTCTATCATTATTACTGTCAATATATTCTTCTTCTGGATCCCAAATTCCATTATTATTAGAATCTGTAAATTCTTCTCCAAAACCCTCTTCAGGTAAATTTCCTAATTTAAATATAAAAGAATCATTATCTGGATCATCGATATTTATTTGATAAAATATTGTATCATTTTCATTTATTTCAATTATTGGAATGTCTTGGACAATAGGTGGATCATTAACCGCTTCTACTATGATAGTGAATTCTTGTGATGCAGATAGTACATTATCATTTTGTCCTGTTGTGGAGGCATCATCATAAATGACCAGATTTATTTCATCAGCAATTAAAACACCCTCTAATGGAATCCAAGAAATAATAGATTGAAAATAACTATTTTCATTTTCTTCAATTAATATTGGATCGCTATAAGTCATACCCGTTGGTGCGTCCTGGATCTCAATAATAAAAGATGTATCATCAACATCATTCCAATTAAGGTAATATTGGTACAAAACGTCTTCTACAGCTTGGTTAATCGGTTCACTTGTTATTATTGGTGGATCATTAACTGGTGCAACATAAAAATCAACAACATAGGATGTTGATATGAAACCATCATCAGCAATTATTGTGAATTGCCCGTCACCAAATTGGTTAGATAATAGATTTATGAATACTAAACCACTATCAATATCAGCATCAAAGATATTACTGCTATATTCAATGTTAAATGATAATGAATCATTATCTGGATCAGAAAATAAGGCTTCATCAAAAATATTATTAAAATTCAAGTCTTCAAACTGCTCACATTCTTCTGTTAAATCACATATTTGATTCGCATTTAAATCCTCAAAATCCCATATTCCATTTCCATTTTCATCAACATAATTTTCTCCCACTATCGGTATGATAATTGTGGAATCATCTTCAATTAAATTATTTAAATCTATATTATTTACTATTAATGGAGCCTCATTTGAATTGATAACTTTTAATGAAAATTGATCTGATATTATTTCATAAAATGGGTCATAGGATTTTACATGTATATCAATTTCTAAAGTATCGTTAGTTTCTAAATTAGTAGTAATTAGCTGTGCAGTCTGCCCATTGTCGAATCTTGAATTGCCATTTAAATCATCAAATATTTCACGATTACAATCTGCATCCCACATACCATTACCCATATCAAGCTCCCATTGATCAGTATCATCTTCACATACAATACATTCTTCATCACAATCTATAAACGTTTCTGTTTGATCAATAATAAAAACAATATCTTCAAAAATCACTCCATCTTTTAGAGCATACCAATGATATTTTAAATTGTTGATATCCTCATCATAAAAAAGCTCATTTATATCCAAATCATAGATACCATTTGAATTTTGATCTTCAAATAATTCATTATTATTTCTAATACCATCTGCTAAAGAAAAAGTATTAGTAGAATCATAGATTGAGGCAGTGACTGTAATAGTTTCATTTTCGTAAGTAATTATATCGTTTAAACTATTAATCAATTCAGGGGCTATGTTATTCTCTTTAACATCAACTACAAATAACTTAGTAGTTTGATCTATTTCATTATCATTGTAGTCGTTACAATATGAATCTAGCGTTTTCATAAAAAATGGATAAAATCCTTTTTCCCAAATTCCATTTCCATTTATATCGATAAATTCCTCACATTCACTATTGGTATCACAAATTTGATTACCATTTGAATCATCAAAATCCCAAACTCCATTTCCAAATTCATCTTGCCATAAAATATCATTTTCACAAATTTGACCAACCTCATATTGATTATCATTCAAATTAACTAGTTCTGTGTTGCAATCAAAAAAAGGTTCTTTACCAATGAAACTTTGATAAATAGGAGCTTGAGAATCAGGACCAAATTCTTCTTCA
This sequence comes from Fidelibacterota bacterium, assembly GCA_002704045.1. GTDB lineage: Bacteria > Fidelibacterota > Marinisomatia > SCGC-AAA003-L08. The sequence continues at coordinate 20,488 of PAFF01000046.1, read as the reverse complement.
TTAAATAAAAGTTCTGAACTATTGTATTCACCATTGTTATCTAAGTCAAAAAATAATTCTCCATCGTTAAAAATTCCATTTTCATTTGAATCAATGTATGGCTCTCCTTGTATGGTGTCATAAATACCATTACAATTATAATCATTAAAAAAATTACCATAATTTAAAATACCATCATTATCTGAATCATAATACCAAGTGGTTATAAAGTTATCGTTATCAATATCTTCACTATTATTGAAATACGATAAATTCCAATTTTCAGATTGACCCGGGATTCCATAATCGTTACTAGGGATATTTATACAAATTGTATCTTCCTTACATTCATAATTTGAATTTAATCTCAAGTTTGGTACGTTATTTTGTTCTTCTAAAATTTCTATATTAATGGTATGGCTTGATAAATATGGAACTTGTTCATCTTGCGATACAGTTTCATATGAATAGGCATCATTAACCTCGAGACGAATTGAATTAATGTCTTCAATGTTAGATAAATAGTTTTCATAGATAACTGCATTTTCTACTAAAGTATCATTTAAGAACCATTTGTAATTAAGATCATCTTCAATGTTTGGATCATATGAATTTTGTGCATTCAAAACATGTGATGGTAAATGCAAAGTACCATCAGTTTTACAATCATCATCATTCCAATCACATACATTTGCATTACCCTCACAAGTATCTAAAATCAAAGACCATTCACAAACTTGAGATGAATTTATAAAAATATTTGAACAAGTTTCAGCATCATCTATATCGTAACAAATATTGAAATTTTCACATTCATTTTGATTATTTATTAAATTGCATTCATTATAAAATGTTGGTTGTAAACCAGGTAAACCATCATGTGGAATTTGCAAAATGAAAGAACTATCAATTACTTGATTTAAATCTTGATTATTAGAAATTTGTGCAAATGGTTTTAAATTAAACTCTATTATTTTAAGTTCAGCCTGATCTTCATGCGTAATATTTTGATCATTTGTTATTTCAAGGATGATGCTGTTATCACCGGTTTCAAATGGTATATTTATATTTGCGCTATTAACACCTGAGTTAAAAACTTCATAATAATCATCAATTAAATATTTCCATTTATAAAAAAAGATATTATAAATATACTCCGAAATACTAAAAGACCCATCAAAATTAACTATACCACTACCGCCCTCAATACCATCATGATCTAAAGACCATACCAAGTCATCTTCCAAACATTGATTTTCATTGCAGTAAACAACATCTTGCCCCCAAAAATTATTAGAACTATCACAAGATACTTCATTTTGAATAGTTTCAATAAGATTTTCACACAAAAAATTACTATCACTATAACAAGCATCATGTTTAGCAATAAAACTTTCTGCATTTTGAGGTTGAGTTAATTCAACAAGTGTCAAATCATAACAGGCCCCAGACAAATTTGAAAGTGTTAATGGACTATTAATAATGGATTCTAAATAATTAATTGAAATTTCAACAGAATCGACAGAGAAGGAATTTGATAAACTATCTCTAATTTCTAATTTGATTTTATAAATTCCTTTTTCTAAATTAATTGGGAAATTTAGACTATCGCAATATGTGGGATCTATACTTTCATCTTGTACACAAGGATATGGAAGAGATTCATTTGAAGATTTTTTAATATTCATTACATTCCAATGATACGACAAATTATCAAAGTCGATGTATTGCAAATCATCTTCATTATAATCTACCAGTGAATTTATGACTGGTAAATTTGAATCGAGTGTAGCAATACTATCTAAATTAATAGACTCTACTTCATTTTCAGAATTAATATAATATGACACTAAATCATCAATTCCTGCATCAGCCTTAGGAATGTAAAAATAGAATGGATCAGTAAATCTTGAAACTTGTCCTAATTCATATACAGCAGCAATTTGCAAATTATACAAATTACCAATAGTAATGTTATCACTATTAAATTGAGTATAATAAATATTATTATTTATTGTGTATTCTTGATCATTATAGTTTAAATCATTAATTTGAAATTTAAATTGAAAAACACTATTTGCTTGGTGACTATTTTCCCATGAAAACCCAATGAGATTTTGGCCCCCAAGTGATGATTCAATTTTTAAATTTATTGGAGTATGATTTGAAAAACCAGGAGATCCAAATTCTTGATCCCCATTCGAGTTATAATTAAACATGAATAAAGGTTTTTGCATTGATATTGACCAATTAGAACCAAAGTCGTTAATGATGTAGGAATTTTCAATTTCAGGGTCAAAAATTAATTCATTTGCGTAACCAATTGTTGAATCATCATAAATAATAAAACTTGTAGAACAACTTAAATCCTGCTCAATCCAAAGGCAGTAGTCAAATGAGCTGCAGGATTCCTGATCATTTAATTGATTACATGAATCAATGCTCCATTCTACTTTATCTATTAAAATTTCACTATAATAAATTTGAATTGAATTTGATTCATCTTCAACAAAAAAAATATTTTCATCATCATCACCAATTAATATAGAGTTTGGAAGTATTGGTAAATATTCAAATCCAGATTGATACATTTGATTAGTCGGATCCCTTCTAGGGTCATTGATTGGTAAAAAAATTTCACCCAATTCATTTCTAAAAAATCCCTCCGAAGATATTAATAATAAGTAATCTTTTGATTGAAGTGTTTCAGTAGAATTAATATAAAAGGTATCATTTGAATTATTAATAACGATTGAAACAAGTCCCAAATCAATTTCGTTGTTTGTTGAATTATATATTTCAACATAATTTGGTATTTGACCATTACTTCTGGCAAAATACTCAGTAATTATTAAATCTCCCTCTTCAATGTTAGAAAAAGAAAAAGTTAATAATATTAAAGTATAAATTTTGAGTATGTGTTTTTTATTAATCATAAAACCTAGTACAAAATTTTAAATTTGATGCTGTGTAAGTTATATATTTTTATGAAAAATGCAAAGGTTGTTACAAAAAGATAAGAAATATCAAACTACTGTTTTAATCTAGCTGAAATACCATTTATTGTGCTAATAAATTTTTCAACATCAGACTTGGTATTAAAGAGAGAATCTACATCATAAAAAATATCAGCATCATAATCGTCTTCATTAAAATCCATCATAAAATTCGATTCAAGTTTTAATTGAAAATCTCTTAAAATTTCTTTTTTTCTAATTTTATGCCTCATATTGTTAAGTAAAAATTTTATTTGACCGCCTGTAGTAACATGAAATAATGATATAACTCCATAATCATCTGATTTACACTTAAAAGTCATAGTTCCATAACCTTCACCTCTTCCCCATGAAACAGAATCTGCCTCTTCATCTGTGTATCTCACTAAATCAATCACTATATTAGTGATATGTGGCATACAACTATCTTTAAGGTTTTTTAAAAAGGTATCTTTGTTCCATTTTGCCATATGGTTAGTCCCCTTGGATATGTTTTTTTACTAAAATAATATTTTGAAGAATTATTTGGTTAATAATTTATTATTTTTATTTTTAAATCTAAAGATTTTTTTTAATAAATTATTTTAGATTTTGCTTAATCTTAACAGTAATATCTTCAACTGTTAGTTTAAAATGACTAGCTACTTGATCACCAGGAGCTGATGCTCCATAATTATCAATTCCAAAATTTAATCCAAATCTTCCAGTAAATTTTTGCCAACCATTTGTTATGCCCGCTTCAATAGAAACCAATAAAGCATTTTCCGTTTTTAAAACACTATCTTTATATGACTGGGGTTGTTCATCAAATAGCTCCCAACAGCCCATATTTACTACTTTAACAGAATAGTCATTCAATTTTTCTTTAACATCCAATGATAAAGATATTTCTGATCCACTTGAAAATATTACAACATCAGGATTATCTGAATGAGATATAACATACCCCCCCCTTCGAAAATTTGTTTCATTTTCATAAATAGTTCTGTCTAAAACAGGCAAACCTTGCCTGGATAACAATACTATTGAAGGTCTATTTTTTTGTTCCATTGCGATTTTACAAGCGATAACTGCTTCATTTGCATCACAAGGACGAAGCACCAATAAATTTGGTATCGTTCTAGCAGCCATTAAATGTTCAATTGGCTGGTGAGTAGGACCATCTTCTCCAACAAAAATTGAGTCATGTGTATATTCTGTTATTACTGGTAACCCTTGCAAAGCTCGCAATCTTATTGCTGGTCTTTCGTAATCAGAAAAAGTAAAAAAAGTTGCTCCAAAAACTAACAACCCACCGTGTTGAGCAATTCCATTATTTATAGTTCCCATTGGAAATTCTCTAACTCCGTAGGCAAAATTTCGTCCAGAAAAATTATCTTTCCCAAAATCTCCTACTATTTTTGCAAAACCACCAGTATTATTTGATGGTTCTAAATCTGCAGAGCCTCCTACTAGATAGGGCATTTTTGTACATAATTTTTCAATCACATTACCCCAAACTTTTCTCGTAGCTAACTTGGTTCCATACTCGTATTTAGGCCAATCTATATCAGGTAAACTTAAATCAAACATAGAATTCCATTTAAAACTAAATGATTTATCATTTTGTTTTTTTTCAAGTATTTTTTTCCAAGCTAAAACTTCTTTTCTTGCATAATCAAAACTAGATCTAAAATCTGATATTACTTCTTTTGGCAATTGGAATGTTTTATCCGCATCTAAACCTAGTTTTATTTTAGTTGCTTTTATTTCATCTTCAGGTAATGGCATACCATGTGTATTATGATCATACTCCATACTTGCAGTCCCGTGAGCCATAATTGTTTTTCCAATAATAATTGAAGGTTTATCAATTTCCATTTGAGCTATTCTTATAGCGTCTCGTATGGCATCACGATCATGGCCATTTATTTCTTGAATATGCCAGTGATTTGATTCAAAAAATTTAGCATAATCAGTAGAATCAGAACGAGATACTTTACCAGAAATTTGTGCATCGTTTGCATCATAAAATGCAATGAGCTTACCAAGCCCCCAATGACCAGCTAGAGCAATTGCACCTTGCGCAACGGGCTCTTGTATATCACCATCGCCGTGTAACAAATAAGTATAGTGATTTATAAGATCATCTCCAAATTGTTTACTCAAAATACATTCAGCAACTGCCATGCCTACTGCGTTTCCTACTCCTTGACCTAGAGGACCGGTTGTAGCATCAACACCAGGAACTTCTCCTCTTTCAGGATGTCCTGGAGTCTTTGAATGTAATTGCCTAAAGTTTTTTAAATCATCAATGTCAAGCCAACCAATCAAAGATAACATAGCATATTGAAGAGCTGATAAGTGACCAACAGACATCACAAATCTATCTCTATTAAACCAGTTTGGATCATCTGGATCTATTTTTAGAAAATCCTTATAAAGCACATAAGTAAAATCAATGGAAGACAGCGGACCACCTGAATGACCAGAATTTGCTTTACGTACGGTATCTAATATTAAAGCTTTACAAACATTGATACTTTTTTGTTCTATATCTTGTTTCATTGAATTTATTATATTAAAAAAACAGACTTTAATTTATTATAAATAATCTACCAAAAAAAAGCTTCATTAGTTTAATCAATCAATTTATTTTAATGTATTAGAATTTTAATGGTATTTTTAATCAAAATGATAATAATATGGATTTAAAATGAATTCAATTTACCTTGTAATAATCAGTTTAGTATTTTTTTTTATAGGCTATAAGTATTATTCAGCGTACATATCAAAATATCTTTTTAATCTAGATGATAATATTCAAACTCCAGCACATGAGTTTGATGATAAAGTAGATTTTGTACCAACCAAAAAACATATTTTGTTTGGTCATCACTATACATCAATCGCAGGAGCAGCACCGATTATTGGACCTTGCATTGCAGCATACTGGGGATGGTTACCAGCTTTAGCTTGGGTTGTTTTAGGTACTATATTTATAGGTGCGGTTCATGATTTTGGAGCGCTAGTAATAAGTTTAAAAGAAAAGGGTAAGTCTGTAGGTGATATTGCAGGTAAACTAATAAATAAAAGAGTTAGGATAATATTTTTATTTTTTGTTCTTTTGCTAACTTGGCTAGTTTTAGCAGTGTTTGCAATGGCAATATCAGGACTATTTGTAAGTGTTCCTTCTGCTGTTATTCCAGTGAATATTGAGATCATAATTGCTATGATCATAGGTTATATAATATACCAAAAGAAAATTGATGCACTAATACCATCAATTATTGCTCTCTTTATATTATATATTTTCATTTATGTTGGAACTTATAATCCAATTTCTTTGCCATTCTCTGATCAAAACAATGCTTGGATTATAATATTGTTTATTTATTCATCTGTTTCAAGTCTTATACCAGTTTGGCTTCTATTGCAACCTCGTGACTTTATAAATAGTCATCAGCTTATTGTAGGATTAGCACTATTGTTTTTAGGTATTTTTATAGCTGCTCCTATTGTAGATGCTCCTGCAATTAGACTGTCAAATGAAAATGGAGCTCCCCCTATTTTTCCAATGCTTTTTGTGACAATAGCTTGTGGAGCTATTAGTGGCTTTCATGGGCTTGTATCCTCAGGAACTACATCAAAACAAGTAAATAAATTAAAAGACGCAAGAATGATAGGATATGGAGGCATGATTGGTGAAGGGATTTTAGCATTAGCATCGACAATAGCTGCTGTTGCAGGCATCGCTCTCGTTAATGAATGTCATATTCCATCAATTGGAAGCGTTGAAAATTTAAATTGGGCTATTTATTATGACACTTGGGCTAATGCAACAAAGAATAAAGCAACTGCATTTGTTTTGGGTGGGGGTGCTCTAATAGAACAATTAGGGGTTCATCATAACGTTGCCAAAACACTAATGGCTGTTTTGGTAATTAGCTTTGCTGCAACTACACTAGATACAGCTACTAGAATACAGAGATTTATAATTTCTGAAATTGGTTATGCAACAAAAATAGAAATACTTAAAAATAGATATTTAGCAACATTAATTGCTGTTATACCTGCAATCATACTATCATTATGGTCTATAAATGACCCTGTAACTGGAGAATTAAGAAAGATTGGATGGCTACTTTGGCCTATTTTTGGAGCATCTAACCAAATGCTAGCTGCTCTTACTATGTTGGTATTGACGATATATTTTTATAAGAAAGGAAAGAATGTACTAATTTTATTCATTCCTATGATTTTTGTTATTTCAATTGCTATGATATCATTACTTTTTAAAACTCAAGATTTTTATTATCAAAATAATATTTTCTTACTTACAATAAATAGCTTATTATTAGTATTAATAATCTGGATGCTTGTAGAAGGATTACTAGTTTTTAAAAAAATTAAAAAATCAATTTACAAAAAAAGAATTTAATTTTATTTTCATGTTTTTTAACATTTTTTCATTAAGTGAATCAATAGCATCTAAGCCTGCTAATCTATAATTTGAAAATGATCTACCAAGCTCATTATTATACGAAATAGAGAAAATCTCTTGTTTTTTTGAATTTAATATATTTACTAATAAGTTTCCATGAGCTAAAAATAATCCGTATTCGTTTTTGCCACCTTCTAATTTGAAAGTTGAAGCATTCACATTTATATGAATATCAGCATTTTCTTTAACAAAAATCGCTCCATATTTTTTTTGGAATAATAACTTTATACTTTGTGTGATAGGTTCAGTTATAATTGGATTAGAATAATTTTTTTCAATACTTTTAATTGATATCTTAGGAGATCTAGGCAAGATGGGTATGGTAGCTAAAACTTTATTATTATAATTTGAAGATTCAAAAAGTTTATTATGATCAATAATTACATCAATCGATTGCTTAAAATTATCATTTACAAATGGTAATTTTATTATCGATTCGCCAATATTACTACTTATCGTTGTTGCTATGGTATCTTTACCTAGCATATAGTAAAAAGGTAAACCAGGAATAGGTAATCTAGACTTAGAATCAAATACTAGCAATTCTATTGAGTGATCATTTTGAAATCCGTAAATCAAATCAATTTTTTGGGGATTAAAAGTAACATTTATACGATTGTAATAATCCGAAATTTTATATTTTATTAATGGATATAGTTGCTGCAATTTACCTCCAACCCTAGGATAAATAACTGGAATGGATGCATCAATAAAATTAAATATCTCATTTTCAGCTTTTTCAAGTAACGCAAAAGTAGAAAACTCAAATGAATTATCAGCCTGTTCCATATAATTTAGCGCAGTCTCTACAGCAATTGATCTTTTTTCTCTTATGATTTTATAATACTTATTTTTATTTAACCTAGATAAAACATAAAAATTATTTTTATCTCTATAACTATCAATAAACTCGATATTTTGAATATTTTCACTTAAACGAAAGCTTGAAATATTTTTTGTATACTCATTTATGGAAAAATTATCTTCAATAATGACTCTTTTAAATTTTAAAGATATATCTATGGAAATTTGTGATGCAATATCTTCGATTGATTTTAACCTAGCTTCTTTAGTGAGATTGGCTATATTTTTCTTTTCAACTACTCCGTAGCCATACCAGTGGTCATCATCAGATACGGTGTTTTTAATCCAATTAGGCTCAGTAACTTGATAGCAAGAAAGTATAAAAAATATTAAACTAAAAAAAGCTTTCAAATATTATTTTTGATTTAAAGCTAGATTTAAATCATTCATGAATGCAGAATATACAGGATGCCCTTTCAATAAAGCTCCTGGGTATGTTTTTAAAACATCTCCTTTTTTTCCAATTAAAATAGATGTCGGTACTGCATAAACCCCTCCATAATCTCGCATTATTTTATCAAGATCTTTTGATTTACCATATAAAACAGGATAATCTATTGGATAAACTTTTCTAAAATTTTCTAAAGCTTTTCTAGTATCTGATATGCTAATACTTAAAATTTCAATTTTATCAGATCCATGCTTTTTATAAATTTCGTTAAAGTCAGGTATTTCCATTCTGCATGGGCCACACCAAGTAGCCCAAAAATTCAATAAAACAACCCTTCCACGTAATTCACTTAAAGTATAACTTGAGTCATTCAAAGCTTCTAAAGTGAAGTCTGGTGCATAATCAACTTCATCAATGATTGCGTTTATCTTATCTTTTTTTGTTTCTTTTTTAATAAGACTATCCGCAAAAATCATTTTAAAATTTATAATTGAAATTGACAAAATTATTATTATTTTATAGTTCATAGTTACCTTTTAGTTTTGATATCAATGTAGCAATCCTTCTTTTAGGAAGTTTACAAATTTACTTACATCAGTGTCCATACCAGGGAATCTAGTAATCTCTTTATCATCTGGCGTCAAAATGACGTAAAATGGTAATGCTGCTGTATTAAATCTTTCAACTTCCATTTTTTGATACTCTCTATGATTTTCCCCTGCATCCGTATATAATCTTACTAAAACAAATTCTTTAAACAACTCTTTTACTGGAGGTTCTTCAAAAACATTAGTTTCCATCCATCTACAATTTGTACACGTATATCCAGTAAAATCTACAAAAACAGGCTTATTTAGTTCTCGAGCTTTTTTCATCCCCTGTTCATAGTTTTCTATCCAAGCAAATTCATCTGAATGGATAGTATCTACAGATTTATTTTCTATTTTTGGTGGAAGATAAGAATCAATTAATCCATGTATTGACTCTCCATATAAACCTCGAGACATATACAATCCAAACGTCAAAAATACTATACTTAAAACTAATCGAGGCACTCCAACATAATCCAACTTAGAATCATGAGGTAGTTGAATTTTACCTAATAAATAGACACCCATCAACATAGTTATTACTACCCATACTGCAAGAACACTGTGATAAGTAAATATACCCCACCCCAATACTAAATCAGCATTACTTAAAAATTTCATAGCTGCTGCAAGCTCTAGAAAACCCATAATAACTTTAACTGAATTGAGCCAACCTCCACTTTTTGGAATTTTTGATAAGTATTGAGGGAATAAAGCTAGAAAGAAAAAAGGAAGAGCAAATGTAAATGAAAACGCAAGCATTCCAACAATTGGCCAAAAAGTTTCTCCTTGACTTGCAGCTACTAATAGCAAACCAACAAACTGAACCGTGCAAGTAAACGATGTAAGAGTGAAAGTTAATGCCATAAAGAGAATCCCTACAATACCACCCTGGTTTTCCTGTTTCAAACTAAATTGTTGCATAGCTGATGGCAACCTTATTTCATATTGTCCAAACAAACTAAACGCAAAATATATGAAAAGCCCTGCAATAAATAAATTAATGATTGGACTTGAGGCAATTTGATTCGCACCTGTTGCTCCAAGTGTAAATGCTAAGAGTAATCCAAGTGATGTAAAAATGATGATTATACCTATAGTGTATGTTAGAGCAGCATAAACTGGATTAGTATCATTATCTTCACCATGTTTTGTAAAAAAAGATACCGTTATTGGTATCATTGGAAAAACACAAGGAGTCAATAAAGCCAAGAAGCCCATGCCCATTGCAAATAAAATAAACGATAAAAAACCGCCTTCTAGAGCATTATTAAAACTTTCATCATCAGTCAACATATTATCAGATTTAACTGATATATTATGATCCAAAATAATATTTTTTACATATTTAGTTCTAGTTTCACCCTCTTCAACATTCAATTCAAATGAAAAATCATCCCATTTAGGTATGCATTTAGAGCTATCACACACCAAGTAACTCAATGTTCCATCAACATTGTATCTATTAGGCTTAATTTTTTTTGATAATAATAGATCTTGTTTTAATATAAAATTTCCATAGTGCAAGCCTACTTCCATATCGAAATTTTTATCATATTTGAAAGTTTTAATTGGTTCTTCGATTATTCCTCTTTGATCAAAAATTGTAGTGTCAAAATATTCAATTTCAGTAGGTCTAAGACTTTCTTCAGGATTTGTTGCATAAATATGCCAACCTTCGTCAATTTTTATATCTAAAAATAATGACACAACTTCTCCTGGCCTTTGTTCGAGACGATCAAGGTTATGATTAAATTGTAATGGATTTTCTATTGATAAAACAATTTTAAAAAATATTAAAATTGTTATGTAAAATCTATAATTTCTAAAATGTTTTGACATAATTTTCAAATGAGATCTCCAAGGATGTATAATTTTATTTATAAATATATATTAATTTACTCTTATACTTAAAATTCTAATAGCAAAAGCAGGTTGATTATTTCTTAACTTTGAATTAATCTCAAATCTAAATGAATCTTTAGATATTTCTTCAGGTACTTTTGAATATATTTTTTTTCTAGTTTTTGGGTCTATTAATTCAACCCAACTTTCTTCATTTGATCCTTCTGGAATTCTGTTATAACACATTTTTCTAGTTTCACTATATATTGTTGGAATATTAGCAATTTTATCTATAAGATTTATATTTTGAACTACCTTGCCAAATACAGTATATTTGCCATCGAGATGTGGTGAACTACTATGACAAATAAAAAATTGGCTGCCAGCAGAATTAGGATCAGATGATCTAGCCATTGACAAAACACCTTTTTCATGTTTTTTCTTACTGAATTCAGCATCAACTGTCCAACCAGGACCTCCTTGTCCATCATTAGAATCTTTTGAGTCTCTTGATAGGATATCTCCTCCTTGAATCATAAAACTTGGTATAATTCTATGAAAAGTTGTGCCGTCATAAAAACCAGAATTTGCTAATTTTTTAAAATTATAACAGTGTTTTGGAGCAATTTCAGGATATAATATTAGCTTCATATTTCCTTGATTGGTTCGTATGATTACTGTATCCTCAGCACTTACTGGTTTCGGTTCATATTCAAAAGCTTTCTTTTTGATCTTTTCTATTTCAAATGGCATTAAAGGTTTTAGATATGGATCAGTTTTGGGATCTGGTAAAAAATTAATATTAGTATTATCAAAATTAATTTTTTTTGATGCTAGTTGAAAGTCTTTTTTTATTTCTTCAAGTGTTTTGTTTCTTTGTGATGAATTAACTTTAGTATTTTTTGTTTTCTTGTCTATTTTAATTTGATTTTTAAAATTTGAAATAGTTTTGTTTTTATCAATATTTGCTTCTTTAACTTTAGAGACTTTCATATTACTTTGAGACTCTAAACTTATTTTTTTTGAAGTACTATCAGTAAAATTAGTTTTGTTTTCATTTTTTTCTTCTATTTCAGTTATTTCAATATATTCTGATTCATTGTTTTTAATTAAAATATACAAAAATAATAAAAGAATTATCGAAAATACTGTAATCTGATATTTTTTATTCATTTATTTTTCCTGTTCTTCCTCTTGAAGTAATAGGGATATTTTTTAGCCAATCTGGAATTGAATCAGGTTCCCAACTTTGAGCTGGTAATCTCAAAAGACTTGTAAATGGGTAACCAATGTCAAGTTCTTCTTCACTTCTATTAACAATACATGAAATATTAATAATATTTGCTTTACATTTTTTTACCACATCAATCATTTCAAATATAGAGCTACCAGTTGTTACAATATCCTCTACAATTAGAACATTATCAGAAGGTTTAATGCTAAAACCTCTTCTAAGTTCCATATTACCGTTAACTCTTTCAGTAAAAATATGTTTTTTATTTAGATATCTTCCAACTCCTCCAGCTATTAATATTCCACCTATGGCAGCACCTAATACAATATCAACTTTTAAATTAATAAATTTACTAGCAATTTGTTTGCAGATTTGATCCAACAATATAGGGTCTTCCAATAATCTAAATTTCTCAATATATATATTACTATGCCGACCAGAAGTTAATAAAAAATGTCCTTCAAGCATTGCTTTCTTATTCTTCAATAATTCTATAATTTCATCTTGTCTCATAAATATCTTCTTATATTTTCAGTATACATTTCTGTAGCTTTTAAAACATCTTTCATTTCATTGCCATAATATAAAATACCTCTACTAACATTAATAATACCAACACCACTTTTATTCCCAATTTCGATTGAAGATTTAATATCACCTCCCTGAGCACCAATTCCAGGTATTAACCAACTCAACCCTAAGCTATTTTTTTCTATTTGTCGCATTTTTTTATATTTTGTAGCTCCAACAACAATACCAATATTATTTTTTATATTAATTTTTTTACATAACTTCGCAACAGATAAGTATAAAGGTTCACCGTCGTAAACTTTCATTTGTATATCTAAAGCACTTTTATTAGAAGTTAAACATAGAATAAAAGCTCCTTTGGACGGATCTGATATAAAGGGCTCTAAAGAATCAACACCCATATATGGAGATAATGTAACACAATCAAAACCAAAATAATTGAATAAAGATTCAGCATACTTTTTGGCGGTATTACCAATATCACCTCTTTTACCATCTGCAATTGTCAATGCCCGATTTCCAATGTGATCAATAACTTTTTCTAACCATAAATAACCCTTAGATCCATAGCATTCATAAAATGCTAAATTCATTTTGTAAATTGGACATAAATCTATTGTTACATCAATAATATCTTTTGTGTAATCAATGAGATTAGACATTGAATTTGTAATTTTAATATTTGATTTTACAGGATCGATATCTAACCCAATACATAATCTGTTATTTTTAAATTCACAAAGTTCTTTAAGCCTATTGTTGAAGGAATTTTTCATATTTATAATTTAATGTTTTTATATTATTATTTCCTGGTGAAATCATATAAAAAATTAATGTATATTTAACACAAACATTATTATCAATAATTTATACATGGAACAGCTTACATTAGGAATAATAGAAAAATCGAAGATTAAAGTCATTGCTTCTTCTGGTCATAGTTTTCAAATAGAATTAGTTGAAAAAATAGGTAGAGATGATATACCAAAAGTTATTGAGGTTTCTGAAATACTTGCAAAAAAATTTGGAAAAAAGTGGCTACTAGGTAAAAATAATATTAATAAATATTTCAATCAAGATACATTACCCTTCATTGCAAGATTTAGGAATGAAATAATAGGCTATATAATTGGAGTACCTCTAGAATATTTCAAAAATGAGTCATGGGCACGTATTGATGTTAATTTAAATAAAAATAATACATTATATACTTATGCATTTGTAATGAAAGAAAAATATAGAAAAAAAGGCGGGTATGCAAAAACACTCAAACGTATTTTTTTAAATTGGACAAAAAAACAAAAACAAATAGAATATATAACTGGCCACGTTGAAAATGGAATACACAAGAATTTTTCTGGACACATTGAAGAAGTTAAAGTGTATGAAAAATGGTTTGATTCTAAAAAACCTTTCATATACTACAGACGCGTTTTATGATTTCATATATAAATCAAGGAATAACCAAGTTAATAATGTTATCATCTTTAGTATTTTCTAATACTTTACAAGAAGCATATAACAATGCTGTACCAATGAATGGTTACCAAAAATATATTATTCTAAATCAAAATACTACATATTTTGGTGGAGTGGGTATTTTTGAAGAAACAACATATATTGATGGAAATGGAGCTATTATAAATTTAGATAATGGTTTGGGGATATGGGCGTATTGCGATAGTACTTCAAATATTGTATTGGATATTTCAAGATGTACAATTATAAACGGTTCTGAATATGGTATTAGTTTTTCTGGTTTTTCATCAGGTCAAATTATAAACTGCAACATAATCAATTCTAATTATGGATTAAAATTATTTGATAATTCTGATGTAATAATTAAAAATTGCAATTTAATTAATAATGAAACATATGGTATTGGTATTTTTTCAACATCTCCAAACTTGTTAATATCTTACTCGAATGCATGGGGTAACGGTGAGAATTATATGGAAAATTGTCCTGGCTGAGGAAATATATGGACTCCGTGGGAGCCTTTTCCAGCTTATGGTAATATATATGAAAATCCAAATTACATTGATATTGATTATAATTTTAACTATTACGAAAACTCAATATGCATTGATAATGGAGACCCTACAATTCTTGATCCTGATAATACAAGAAGCGATATTGGCGCAAATTATTTCATACAAAATTCAATTGGTGACTGTAATGATGATGCAGAAATCAATATATCTGACATTATATTAATAATAAATAACTGTATAATTGATATTAATCCACAATTAAATTGTGATTGCGGAAATTTAAATAATGATAATTATGTAAATGTGATTGATATAATATTATTGGTAGATCTTATATTAACTTCTTGAATAAATTTGTAATCCATTTTTATACACTGACACAATTCTATCATTTCCAAACCAATAAGGAATTTCATCGAGACTTTCTATGTCCCATAATATAAAATCTGCATTATACTCATTTTTAATGACTCCATTATTTAAATGTCGGTTTAATGATTTAGCTGCATTCCAAGTTACCCCTTTAAAAGCTTCCTCAATTGTAAGTCCACAATGCAATACAGCTAATTGCATTATCATTGGTAACGAATTTATAGTACAAGAGCCTGGATTAAAATCTGTTGCAAGTGCAACTTCAATTCCAGAATCAATTAATTTTCTACCATTAGCATAATTTCTTTTGCCTAAAAAAAATGTTGTACCTGGCAATAAAGTTGCTATTACATCACTTTTTTTTAATGCAGAAATACCATCATCACTAATTGCCATTAAGTGATCAGCTGAGAGTGCACTTACATCAGCCGCAAGTTTTGCTCCATTAGAATCAACAAACTCATCTGCATGAAGCCTTGGCATAATTCCATATTTTTTTGCAGTTTCAAGAATTTTTAAACTTTGGTCATAACTAAAATAACCTTTTTCACAAAAAACATCACAAAATTCAGCTAGTTGTTGTTCAGCTACAGCAGGTATCATTTCATCACATATTAAATCTACATATTCATCTTTTTTTCCTTCAAATTCAGGAGGAATTGCATGAGCTCCTAAGAATGTTGATATTATTTCGATTTGTAATTTTTCATTTAATAACTTTATAACTTCTAAAGATTTTATTTCATCATCTACAGTTAAACCATATCCTGATTTTGCTTCTAAAGTTGTAGTGCCATTTTTATATACGTTACATACATTAAATTCACTTATTTTGTATAAATTTTCAATAGAGCTATTTCTTAAATCTGATATTGAGGATAATATTCCTCCACCTTGTCTTGCGATTTGTTCATAACTTTTACCTGATACTCTCATAGCTAATTCATTAGCCCTATTTCCAATAAAAATTGGGTGAGTATGTGAATCAATAAAACCTGGGGTTAATACTAAATTTTGAGCATCTATATCATTACTTGTTTGATTAACTTTATTATCTATATTTTTGATTATACCGTTTGAAATGAAAATTTCTTTATCATCTTTACATACAAGCTTATCTAAGATCGGATCCCAAGATAAAATAGATTTAATATTGTAAATTCTAAAATCCATAATTTATATCATTGGAATTTTCAATTTTCTTTTTTTAGCCACTTTAATTGCTTTTTCATAACCAGCATCAACATGTCGCATTACTCCAGTTCCAGGATCATTGGTTAAAACTCTGTTTAATCTTTCTTTCATTTCATCAGTTCCATCAGCAACAATAACAACTCCTGAATGAATTGAATATCCCATACCTACACCACCGCCATGATGTAATGATGTCCAACTTGATCCTCCAGATATACTTAACATGGCATTTAAAATAGGCCAATCTGCGACAGCATCAGAACCATCAATCATACTTTCAGTTTCTCTATTGGGTGAGGCTACTGACCCAGCATCTAAATGATCTCTACCAATTACAATTGGAGCTTCTAGTTCCCCACTAGCTACCATGTCATTAATTACTTCTCCAAAAATATTTCTTTCCCGATATCCAAGCCAACAAATTCTAGAAGGAAGTCCTTGAAACTGCACTTTTTTTTGTGCCATTGTAATCCATCTATGAAGTGCTTTATCCTTCGGAAAAAGCTCTATAACTTTTTTATCAGTTTTATATATGTCATTAGAATTTCCCGACAAAGCAACCCATCTAAAAGGTCCTTTACCTTCACAAAAAAGAGGTCTAATATAAGCAGGAACAAATCCTGGAAAGTCAAATGCATTTTTAATTCCAGCATTATTTTGCGCCTGTCCCCTTAGATTATTCCCATAATCAAAAACAATTGCACCTCTATTTTGAAATTCTAACATAGCTTTACAATGCTTACCCATGGATTCAAATGATAATTTTTTGTATTTTTGAATGTTATCTGAACGTAATTTATCAGCTTCATCCATAGTAAAACCAATGGGAATATAGCCGTTCAATTCATCGTGAGCTGATGTTTGATCAGTTACTATATCAGGAAAAAAATTCAATTCTAACATTTTTGGTAAAATTTCAGCGGCATTTCCTAATAATCCAATCGATAAAGCTTTACCTTTATTTTTTGCAGCTGTAGCTAATTTTATTGCTTCGTCAATTTTAACTACATATGTATCTAAATAGCCAGTATCAATTCTTCTTTTAATTCTGTTAATATCAATTTCAATAGTAATATTAACTCCTTCATTCATTGTAACAGCTAAAGGCTGAGCACCACCCATACCGCCTAGACCAGATGTTATTGTAATTGTATTTTTTAATGTTGAATTGAATTTTTGTCTGGCTACTTCAGCCAAAGTTTCATACGTTCCCTGCAAAATACCTTGCGTCCCTATATATATCCAGCTTCCAGCTGTCATTTGACCGTACATCATTAAACCTTTTTTATCTAATTCATTAAAATAATCCCAATTAGCCCAATTTGGAACAATCATAGAATTTGAAATAAGGACTCTTGGAGAAGACACGTGAGTTTTAAATATTCCTACTGGCTTTCCTGATTGAATTAATAAAGTCTCATCATTTTCTAATTCTTTTAAAGATTTTAATATTGAGTTGTAGCATTCCCAATTTCTTGCAGCCTTACCAATACCTCCATATACTATTAAATTTTTTGGATCTTCTGCTACATTTGGATCTAAATTATTCTGTATCATTCTATAAGCTGCTTCTTGATGCCAACCTTTGCATGTTAATGTAGAACCTGTTGGTGCTGAAATATTTTTAGTTTTCATATCATTCCTTTTTATTATAATCCATGGCATGTAAAATTGGATTAAACCAATCTAAATTATTTTGATGTGCATCATAAGAAAAAATAGAAATTCCCTTAAAACCCTGCATTCTTGAAATTAATATTTTATCAGCTACATCTGATGCAGATTGATTATATGTTGCTAATCCCATTACTATTTTTTCTCTATATTCAGAATTTATAAAATACTTCATAATCTGAATATCATCATTGAAATCTTTTAATTTTGAATAGTAATTCATTGGAACTACAAAATCTAAAATATCATTATTAAGCCATAATTCCCAATCTTGAAAAAATCTAGTTTTTGCAATTAACAAATTGGGTTTAACAGCAGCACTTAATTTTATATTTTTGCCAGATTCAAATACACTATTTGAAACGGTTTCTAAAAAACTAGTAATTGCATCTTGTTTAAATTTTGTCCACGTATTTTTAGTTGAATCAACAAATTCTTTGCTCCAACCAAATCTTGTACTAATTATCCCTTTTGCAATATTGTATGGATCAATAGAAAATAGTTCTTCAAAAATATCAGTACCCTTTTTGTTGTAACCATATATTTCATCTTGATATCTAATATAATCAAAATGAATACCTTGAAAAGTATAATTATCAATTAATTCTTGTATTAAGGAATTTAAATATGGATTAACATCAGGATGTATTGGAGATAAATAAACACCCTCCCAGTTTGGTATTTTTGGGGATTTTAGGTTTATTTTATAATCCATTTTTCCATATTTGTTTGCTTCTGTCCATTCACCTTTAGAATGGTAAATATGTTTTAAATTTTCAGGCGCAGATCTTGCAGACCACAATATGTATGTGTTAAACCAAATGTGAATTTCTATATTATTTTTTTTTGCTATATCAATGGAATATTGTAAAGGGTCAAATCCATCTACAATTCTAGGATTTTTAGGTACCAAAGATGATTCGTAAAATGCATATCCTCGACCTCTAATTTGCAAGAAAACTATATTATATCCAGCACTTACCACATGATCAAAAGCTGTTTCTATTTTTTCAGGGGAAGTTAGAGTATCACGTAAAATCCATATGCATTTTTTTTCTAAATCTACAGTTTCAGATTTAGAAAAATTGAATAAAAATACAAACAGGGCTAATATATATCTAGCCCTGTTAAAAAATTTTGTAGATGTATGATGATTAAAACTATTTGTCACATCTATATGAATTTAGCTGTTATCTTTATTATCTTTTTTTTCTTCTCCCACAACTTCTGAAGAAACTGATAAATCAACAAACTCTATTAATGAAATAGGAGCATTATCATTTTTTCTATTACTAAGCTTAATAATTCTGGTGTATCCTCCATTTCTATCAATATAATCAGGAGCAATATCGTGTATCAAAGTATTAGCAATCTCTCTTCCAAGCTTACCAGGCAATTTTTTTTGAATTAATCTTCTGTTATGTAAGTCACCTTTTTTAGCATGTGTAATCAATCTTTCAACAAAACTTCTTAATTCTTTTGCTTTAGCATCAGTAGTTTTTATTCTTTTATGAGTAATCATAGAGATAGCTAGATTTCTCATTAACGCTTTTCTATGAGAAGATGTTCTATTTAACTTTCTTCCTCTTTTTCTATGTCTCATAATTAAATATCTCCTGCAAAAGGTGTAATGTCCATTCCAAAATTAAGACCCATATTAGATAACTTTTCAATAAGTTCCATTAATGATTTTCTACCAAAGTTTTTAAATCTAAGCATCTCATTTTCTTCTTTAGAAACTAACTCTCCAATTGTTCTAATACCTGCAGCTTGTAAGCAATTATGACTTCTTACAGATAGTTCCATTTCGTCAATTGTCTTTGATAACAGTTTAGTTTTTTCTATTGCCTCATTGATTTCTTCTTCATCAACTGCTTTTATTGAGGAAGAATCAGTAAACATAAATAGCGCTAGTTGCTGTCTTATTATTGATGCTGAATGGTTAATAGCATCTCTTGGCGAGGTAGATCCATCTGATTTAACTTGAAGCGTTAACATTTCATGACCTTCAGATGATGTTGCCAATGGTACTACATCTATCGAAACATTCGTTATTGGATTAAAAATAGAATCAATAAAAATTGTTCCTAAAGGCGCATCAGTACGTTTATTTTTTTCTGCAGAACTATATCCTTTTCCTCTTGAAATTTGCATTTCTACAGTAAAGTCTGCTTTATCTGTCAATTCTGCTAAATGTATTTCGGGATTTAAAACTTCAAATAATTCGGAAGCATCATTTATATCTTTACCAGTAAACTTACCAGGACCTTTAAGTTTTATGCAAATTGTTTCAGGACCAATATCATCCAATCTGAATCTAACTTGTTTTAAATTAAGAATT
>PAFF01000045.1 GCA_002704045.1 Fidelibacterota bacterium | reverse complement strand
TATAAATCAATCTTCATTGTTAATCCATTCTGAATTATTTAAAGAAGGGAAAATCACTATTCAAAATCCTTTCTCTGGATTTGTTTGTAAATTAATGGATCTAAATGAAAACGATATAATTATTGATGCTTGTGCTGCTCCTGGAGGTAAAACTTCATATTTAGGTGAACTTATGAAAAAAAATAGTGTACTATATGCTCATGATTTAAGCAATGATAGATTAAAAATACTAAAAAGTACTTTATCTAGAATGAAATTAAATCATATAAATATTTCAAAAAAAGAAGTTACAATTGATAAATTAAGTATGGCAAACAAGATTTTATTAGATGTTCCTTGTACTGGCACAGGTGTTTTGAATAAATATCCTGA
Organism: Fidelibacterota bacterium; assembly: GCA_002704045.1. GTDB lineage: Bacteria > Fidelibacterota > Marinisomatia > SCGC-AAA003-L08. The sequence goes on along the minus strand of PAFF01000045.1, from coordinate 14,999 downwards.
TATAAAATGGCGAAAAAATAAATCTGATTTAGATGAAATGGTAGAAATACAAAAAAAAATAATATTGAATGCTTCTAGATTTCTAAAAAATGGGGGTTTATTAGTATATAGTACTTGTTCTATAGAGGTTGAAGAAAACGAATCTATTATTAAATGGTTTTTAAATAAAAAGAGTAATTTTCATATAAAAAAAATCACTAATATTATACCAGATAGATTTATTAATAATAATGGTTTTTTTTCTACAATACCATATAGAGATAATATTGATGGGGGATTTGCAGCTGTTCTTTTAAAAAATGATTAATAATTACATTAAATATTTTTTAGCTATAATTTTTTTTTCAATCTCTGGATTATTAATCTTTGATAATATAATTTTAAAATACTATGTTAATATTAATCAAGAGCTTTATATACCTGATCTTAGAGGGATGTACAAAAATAAAGCTATTAAAAAGTTAGAATCTTTAAATTTATATGTGAAAGTTGAAGAAATACCATTTACAAAAGAAAGTGAGGTAGGAAAAGTTCTAAAAATGTCTCCGCCTCCTCCAATGAAAATAAAATCTGGACGAACAATAGAAATTTCTATTCCCATTGATAAAAAAGACATTCTCATACCTAGTTTTGTAAATACATCTTTAAGAAATAGTATATTATTAATCAATAATTTAGATTTAGCAGTTGATACTATAATGTATGAACATTTTTCAGAATTCAAAAAAGATGCTATTACTTTTCAAAGTCCTAAAGCTGGAGAAACTGTTAAGTCAGGAACAAAAATAACTTTAATGGTTAGCAAGGGACCACCTCCAGATCTATTCATAGTACCTGATCTAATAAACTTAAGTCTATCACGAGCTGAAATACTAATAATAAAATCTGGACTTAGATTAGGAAAAATTGAATATGAGTATCATCCTCAATTATTAAGAAAAACAGTACTTGATCAGAGTTTAACACCAGGAATGAGCATAAGTATTCCAGCTGAAATTGACTTAATTATAAGTTCAGATGATTAAAGAAAGGCAAATATGAGAAACATTTCACCATCAGTTTTATCTGCAGATTTTTCTGTAATACAAGATCAATTAAATGTTATTAAAAAATCTGGAGCTACTAGAGTCCATTTAGATGTTATGGATGGTAATTTTGTACCTAATTTAACCTTTGGTCCTATTATAATAAAATCTTTAGATAAATTAACTGATCTACATCTTGAAACTCATTTAATGATTAATAATCCCCACAAATATTTACAAGAATACATTGATGCAGGATCCGACACACTAATTTTTCATTATGAGGCTAGTAAAAATATAATAAAAGATATTGAAACTATTAAAAATAATGATGTTTTAGCTGGTATTGCAATAAACCCAGATACAGACCATAAAGATATAATTAAGTATTTAGATATTTTAGATTATGTATTAATTATGACTGTATTTCCTGGTTTTGGTGGGCAAAAATTTATTGAAAAAACATTATTCACAATCAAAGAACTATCTTCATTTAAAATTGATAAAAATTTTGTTTTAGGGGTAGATGGGGGTGTGAATATGAATACAATAGATAAGGTGTATGAAGCAGGTGCTGATATAACTATTGTAGGATCTGCTTTGTTTGGTGCTGATAGTATTAGCGAACAGTTTAAATTATTGTTAAATGAATAAAATTACATATCAAAATGAATTGCTTCGTAAAAGCATTCACTTATTCTCTTCAATTTTAGCTTTAATATTATATATATATGGTAAAAATGTTATTATATATCCATTAATTTTTATAACAGCAACATATATTGCTCTTGATTATCTTAGAAAAAAAACAGCTCTAAACGATTTATATTTAAAATATTTTAAAATTGTTACTAGAGAAAAAGAAATTATGGGAAAACTAACTGGTGCGAGTTATCTTTTGTTAGGTTACACAATTACAATTTTGTCATTTAGTGAAACTTCTGCTATTATTTCTATTTTAATAGTCAGTATTTCTGATTCAGTGGCTGCACTAGTTGGAAGAAAATATGGAATGATAATTATAAGAAATAAAACACTTGAAGGCACATTTTCTTTCTTTTTATGTTCAATTATTATTTTTTTACCATTTAGTTTTAATTATTTTCATATCTGTTTAATATGCCTAGTCATTACTTTAGTAGAATTTTTTGATGATTTATTAATAGATGATAATTTAGTTTTGCCTATTGTTTCAGGATTACTAATCAACTTATTTTTGATATAAATGAATTTTATTTTTTCATCATTATTATTAGCTCTTCCTTTAGTTTTATTACCTTTTATCATACATTTATTAAATAAACGGAATGTTAAAACTGTTAAGTTTAGTTCTATTAGATTTTTAAAATTAATTGAAAAAGATAGTATAAATAAATTGAAACTAATTCAATTGATTCTTCTTATAATTAGAACCTTAATAGTTTTTTTTATAATAATTATGTTATCAAGACCAGTAATAAAAGGGTTGTTTTCTGGAAAAATTACAAATAATAATTCAACACTTTCTTTAATATACATTGATGATACAGCCTCAAACAGTGGAATAGTTGATAATAAAGAAAGAAAAGAACTTATAGATTCATATATAACTGACATATTAAGTCAAATAAGTGATAATAGTGCCATTGTGGTTTTAACACAATCCAAGGGTGTTATATATGAAGGTATTAAAAGTAATTTATATAATTTATTACCAATTGAAGTGTCAAAATCTTACGGTGGAATAAAAGATAGATTAAATATTATAGAAAATTACTTAGACTATGAAAAATATTCAAATATAGAACTTTTTTTAATATCTGATGGGGAAGAGTCATTTTTTAATTTTGACGATTCAGACAAATTAAAACTAAAAAATTTATATATCTACTTTTTACAAATACCAAGCTTGATGAATAATTTTTCTATAACTGATGTTAAAATATCTAATTCAAATATATCTATTAATGAACAGGTTGAGTTCCTTGTAACTGTTAGAAATAATGGAAAAAACAAAATTAAAAATTCTTTACTTGAGTTTAAAATAGACAAAATTAATGTTGGACAACAATTAATTAGTATTGAACCTAATAATTCAAAAGTTTTTAATTTCAAGACTTCTTTTCCCTCTACAGGTAAGTACCAATGTATTTTTAATATTCCAAATGATGATAATTTTTCTGATAATTTTTATTACTATTTAGTTGACATTCCAGAAAAATTAAAAATAGGACTGATTGACTATAATAATATATATATTAAAGAAATTATTAACTCTATTAATGAAAATAATAAAAATATAGAAATCTATAACTTTAATAATGAAATGGATTTATATGAGCTAGATGTTGCTTTTATATCCTCAAATAGCTTATTAAATGATAAATTATTAAACTCATATATCAATGAGGGTGGACATTTAATATATTTTCCTTCGAGTCAAGACATTGATATAGATGAAAATATAAAAAGAATTTCTAATCTAAATTCAATAATTAACTACAATGAACACAAAAACGGTACCTATAATAGTATAAACACAAAATCTATTGGCATACCTTACTTTTATAATTCAGAAAAGTTATATAATCAAAACAATCTGGAATTTTATAAATATTTAATTTTTAATAATGATACTAATTCATACTTAGAGTTAGCAAATAGTATTTCAATATGGAAAAGGTATAATATTAAAGATGGTATTTTTGATATTTTTGGATTTGCTAATGATTTAAATTGGACAAATTTACCTTTAAAGGGTTCATATATAAATTTCATCAATAAACTTATAAATACAAAATCAAATTATACAATAAACAATACAAGTGCAGGGCAATATTGGAACCCAAATATAGATTTTAATTATGTGAATAAAAATTTATATTACCAATTTAATGATATTAAGGAATTAGTGATTGCTAATGATATCAAAATATCTATCAAATCTAATGGCTTCCATACTATAACAAGCAATAGTCAAATAATTAAAGCAATTGCAGCGAATATTAATATTTTTGAACTGAAAAACAAAATATTAGATGAAGAAGACATTAAAATTCTTTTTCCAAACAATGTAATATTTATAAAAGATGATATTTCGGATTCAATTGAAAGGTCAAAATACGGTTACGAATTGTGGAGAATAATTTTATATATAATCATTTTTCTAATTATTTTAGAAATGATAATTTCAAATGGAAAAAGATTTCAGAAAAACTAAACAATACCTAGATGCCGTTGGCGTAGGTTGTCAACTAAATGGAGTTACTTATAAAGATATTATATTAGAACTCGAAGAACTTAAATTGCTTGCTAATACAAATTATTACAAAATAAAAAAAGTTTTCATACAAAGGCGTGATAAGTATAATCCTTCCACCTTTATTGGTAAAGGGAAAATTAACGATCTAGTTAACTATTGCAATATTAACCATATCAAAATAATTATTTTTAATGATGAGATTTCACCAACACAAATTAAAAACATTCAAAAAATTGTAGGAGAAAAAATTCGTGTTGTTGATAGAACAGGTGTTATAATAGATATTTTTAGCAATCATGCAAGAACTAAAGAAGCAAAAGTTCAAGTTGAAATTGCTAAGTTAGAATATTTATTACCAAGACTCACAAGACTGTGGACACATCTTGAAAGACAGATGGGAGGTAGGGGAACTAGAGGGGGACCTGGAGAAACACAAATAGAAGTAGATAGAAGATTAATAAATAATCAAATATCTAGCTTGAAAGAAAAATTAAAAACTATAGCAAAACAAAGAAAAGTACAAAGTAAAAATAGATTCAATGCTTATAAAATAAGTTTGTGTGGTTATACAAATGCAGGTAAATCAACGTTGATGAAAAAGTTAACTAAATCAAATGTTTATATTAAAGATGAATTATTTGCTACACTTGATTCTACATCAAGAAAAATGTTTTTAAATAATAAAGATGAAGTTATCTTATCAGATACTGTAGGATTTATAAATAAGTTGCCACATAATTTAGTAGCATCATTTAGATCAACTCTTTCTGTAATAAAAGAGTCTAATCTTATATTAAAAGTTTTTGATGCAACCTCTAAAAATTTAGTAATGCATAATCAAGTTATAGATGAAACATTAGAAGCATTAGAAGTCAAAAATATTGATACTATTATTATATTTAATAAAATTGATTTAATAAAAGATGAAGAAAAATATTTATTTTTAAAAAACCTTTTCAATGATGCTATTTTCATTTCAGCGGATAAAGAATTAAAACTAAATGATCTACTAGCTAAAATAGAGCAAAAAATTGAAAAATATTACTGTAAGGAATGGATATTTATACCTTATGAAAGTACAAAAATTATGAATTTAGTTTATAAAAATTTAGAAGTTTTAGAGCAAATCAACACAGATTCTGGTATAAAAATTAAAGTTAAAGGTAACTTGGATCAAATTTCACAACTCAAATCTAAAATAAGTTATTAATACCGTAATAAGCAATTAATGGAATAATTATATATAAAATTGAATCTCTTACAAGATAGAATAGAAAAATAAATAAAAGCAATTTGAAACCGCCTTTTTTAATCAAAGATTTAAATCCTTCATCTTTGTAAATTTTTATATATGGCTTTAAAAACTTTGGAGTAAGTTTTTTTTGAATTTTTTTCATCATTAAATAATTCGCAAGAAGAAGGATTTCAGATATCTTTTAGATTCTGATAATGTGGGAATCCCTTCTTAGATTGCAAGTTTCCTTAACTATAAATAGAAGGCCTACTTTTAAAAAAAGAAAATAGAACTCCCTATGTTTAAGTTGAAAGATCTGAAATTCACAACTCCTTGCGATTAATATTTTAAAATAACAATTAAATTTACAATAATTTATTATTTATAAACTACTGTTTCTCCCTCTGATTTAGCAATAACAACTGTACCTACTGTATCACTGCAAACATTAACCATTGTCCTCATCATATCAAGAGGCCTATCAATAGCAAGCATAGTACCAACTATGATTGGAACTTGAGGATGATTTCCTAATCCAACCGCATCTAAAACTATAAAAATCATTACTAAACCTGCTGAGGGAATACCTGCAGCACCTACAGATGCTAAAAATGCTGTTATCACAATTATTAGTTGTTGAGAAAATTCTAATTCAATCCCTATAATTTGTGAAATAAACAACACTCCAGCACATTCATAAAGAGCAGTTCCATCCATATTAACTGTTGATCCAAGTGGTAATACAAAGCTTGATACGTCATTTGATACATTAGCATTATTTTTTACACAGGTCATTGTAACAGGTAATGTTGCTCCTGAAGAGCTTGTTGAAAATGCCATTGTTAATGCTTTTAGCATAGATTTGTAATGGAGTAGAGGACTTAGCCCTGTTGAAAAATACAAAATAAGAGGTAATATTATAAATAAATGAATTGTAAGACCTAAAAATATTGTAAGAACATAATATCCAACTGCATTAAAAAGATCAAGCCCCGTTGAATTTAATGATTTTATTATTAAACCAAATACACCAATTGGGGATAATTTTATTATAAAATTTGTAATCAAAGTTACTATTTCGAACATTTCGTTAATAATTGGTAAAAGTTTTGATTTCTTTGATTCAGAAAGCTTTAAGAGTCCAATGCCAAATACTATAGAAAAGAATATGATTGGCAGTATATTACCACTAGAAAGTGAATTGAATATATTGGTTGGTATCATCCTTATAACAATATCAAATAAAGAATTAGGTTTTGATAACTTTGAAACATCAAAAGGTTCAATATTTGTACTAATTTGGACAGTATTTCCTGGTTGTATTAAGTTAGTTAATATTAGACCGAGTGTAATAGCAATCATTGAAGTTGTGAAATAATACAAAAGAGTTTTTGTTCCAATCCTTGAAATTTTTCTTGTTGTACCTAGAGATGAAACTCCAGAAACAACTGATAAAAATATTAATGGGATAATAATCATTTTTAATAAAGATATAAAAATATCACCAAAATAAGACATAAAAAGTATTTTCTCTCCAAGAAAATAATAAGATAATAATGCTAATATAAATGCCAATAAAATTTGCCAATGTAATTTAATATTCATGATTTCTACCAAAATAAGTTTTAAATTCGCTTGTAATTTATAAATATTAGGATGATATAGTTATGGTTATTATTTTAACAACTGTAAATAGTGAAGATCAATCAAACATGATATCAAAAGGTCTAATAGATAAAAAATTAGCTTTTTGTGTTAAAGCTATTCAAAATATCAAATCAACATATTATTGGAAAAATAAAATTGTCTCTGACAATGAAATTATTATTATAATAAAAACATTTAGTAACAACATTGATAAAGTTAAGGATTATCTTCTTAAGAAACACAACTATGAAACTCCAGAGATAATATTGGTTAAATCAAAATCTCTTAATGATGAATATACAAAATGGGCAAATAATCAAGTTGACTGAATATTTAAAATGCCGATAACATATATTATGTAAAGTTTTATTGGTATCCGGCCTCTATCAAATAATTAATAATATTATTAGCTGTGTTTTCTACAAATTGATTTAGTTTTTCATCATCATATCTAATAGTGCTTCCAATTTCAATTTGTATCGATGAAAAATATGGGTACAAAGACTTATCTTTTGTACTTTTTATAGTATAGCCACCATAAAATGGTTCATTAAGATTTATATCGTAACCTTGTAATATATAATTATTATAAATTGAATTTTTATTAGTTAATATTAATTCTTGACCTAATATTGATAATGTGTTGTTATTTCTAGTACTTAGAACGATATCAATAGATTTTGAAAAGAAACCATGTATATCTATTAACAAACAACTTCCGTGCTTATTTATAATATTATTTATTTGGTCATTAATACTTTTATGATATTCTTCATAGTAATCAGACATTAGTATATTTTCATAAGCTTGATTACTATTTCTATTCAAATCAATATATTTTCTATGAACATTATTTACAATGCTATAAGGTTTTAAATGAATATTTTTAAATATGAAACTAGAAATTAAATCTGGAATTTCTTTGGTGTTAATATCATTTTTGATATTGTAATTAGGTGCGAGTGAGTCTGATCGAACACTAACCAATGGTTCAAGATTCATATCACCATCGTGTGAAGCCACTAGAAAAACTGGCAAATTACCAATTTTTAAATCATAGTAGTCTTTAAAAGGATGATTTTTATAAACAAGATTTGTAGAACATGAGAATAGTAAAAAAAATATAATTAAATATTTTTTAATCATTTAATAAGTTTATAGAAAAAAATGATTTTGCAAACTCAAAAGATTGAGATCTCGCAATATCATTACCTCCCCATGTTGGTCCTCTCTCTGCACAAAACATTAAACCTATCTTTTGCATTAAAGAATTTTTCATTGGTATTTTGATAAATGTATCTGTGGATACTACACCTTGATCATTCAATGATAATCTACAATTTTCTAATTTATAAGCACTATCAGCAATTTTTAAATTCATAGTCCTATCAAAAGAATGATGAGCATTATCATAAATTGTAATATCTATATTATCATAATTCAGTTTTTTTAGTTCAGTAACTAATAAATCACAAGGTTCTGCTGGTACCCAATTATCTAACTCTCCTATTAATATGTGTATTGGAGAATCAGTAAACTCAGGAACGTCAGGCTTAGCTACACAAGGAGGATACAATGGTAAATGAGCAGCAAATTTTAAATTAGGGCTTAATTTATCCATAATTGGTTTCCACCCAGTAAATAATGACACACCACCACCAAAACTCCAACCTGTAATGCCAACTTTATTAATATCTATTTTATTATTGCTGTTTAAAGCTTTTAAGGCTGAAAATGCATCATGAACTACCATTGGAATTGTAGCCGATACCTGCTCCCCAACAGTTGAGGTTACACCCCTACTTTCAAAACTGTGTAAAGCTAATGTTGCTATACCTATTTCATTATAACTGTCTAAATATTTATAATGATGCTCTCCCCAACCTGCACTTCCTGCAACTCCTATAACTATAGGATATTTATCTTTTTTATCTTCTGGATACGTGATGATGCCATATATAGTTTGACTTGATACGTTGTCTAGATTGTTCAAGATGTCGTAAAAGTTAAATGGATTTTTACTTTCAAAAATTATAATTTCTTGATTATTTTCTAAAGATAAGGAGACATTTTTAATAAATTCATTATTATCATAACTATCATATTTTGTTTGATAGTTGTAAATACTAACAAAAATAATCAGTATAGCAACACCTAATAGATTTTTTTGATTACGCTTCATTTAGCTCCTTTAAACCATCTCTCTTAATTAACGCATCGACTTTTGGTTCTCTACCCCGAAATTTTTCATACAGTCTCATTGGATGCTCTAAATTACCTTTAGAAAGTATATTTTTTCTAAATGAACTTGCTGTTTCTTTATTAAAAATACCATCTTCTTTGAATTTTTCAAATGCATCCGCTTCTAATACCTCTGCCCATTTGTAAGAATAATAACCTGCAGAATATCCACCAGCAAAAATATGACCAAAATTACAAGATATCGTAGATCCTGGTATTCGGTCTAATAAAGATGTTTTTTCTAAGGTTTTATTTTCAAACTCTTCAATATTTTCTACCTCTACTGGCTTGCCGTACCATGCCATATCTAGATAACCTAAAGATAATTGTCTCAAACACATTGAAGCAGACATAAAGTTTTTAGATTTTTTTATTTTTTGTACTAATTCTTCAGGAATTAAATCGCCACTCTCATAATGATAAGCAAATAAAGATAGTGTTTCTTTTTCGTCTAACCAATTTTCCATTATTTGAGATGGCAACTCTACAAAATCCCAAAAAACAGAAGTTCCACCAGTTGATTTATATTTACAATCAGATAATAAACCGTGAAGACAATGTCCGAATTCGTGATAAACAGTATTAACTTCATCATATGATAAAAGAGCTGGTTTTGTGGGAGTAGATTTGGTAAAGTTACAAGTAAATGTGACGTGAGGACGTTCAATTTGCCCATCAAAATTCATTCCCTGTGATTTGAGCTCATTCATCCAAGCACCAGATCTTTTACCTGGCCTTGGGTATAAATCTTCATATAGTAATCCAATATGTTCATTTTTATCTCCAGTTACCTGGTATACGTTTATATCATCATGATAGGTTTGAATATTGTTTAGTTTTTCAAAATTTAAACCATAAAGTTTATTTGCAACCTTAAAAATACCATCAATAACATTTTCTGCTTTAAAATAAGGCCTTAGCTCACTTTCATTAAAATTATATAACTTTTCTTTCAATTTTTCAGAGTAATACATAGTATCCCAAACTTCAAGTTTTTCAATACCATCCATATCTTTAGCTATTTTCTTAACATCTTCTAGCTCATTTTTTGCTAAATCATAAGATGAATCGTAAAGATTGTCTAAAAGATTAAAAATATTTTTTTGATTTTCTGCCATTCTTTTTTCAAGAACATAGTCAGCAAAATTTTCATATCCAAGTATTTGAGCTCTTTGATGTTTTAAAAATGCTATATCTTTTACGTATTGGCTATTATCATATTTATCGCCGTAGCATTTTCTACTCATAGCTTTCATGAATTTTTCTCTTAAATCTCTTCTTTTTGAGTATTTCATAAAGGGAAAATAACTTGGCATATGCAAAGTAAAAAGATATTGGTTCTCATTGCCTTTTTCTTTTGCAGCGGCTTTAGCCATTTCAATACTAACTTCAGGTAGACCATCAAGATCAGATTCTTCTAGCCACAATTCGAACGCATTTGTAGCATTTAGAGTGTTATTACCAAATTTAGGAGATAGAGTAGATAATTTATTATCTATTTCACGTAGTTTATTCTTTTTGTCCTCATTAAGCTTAGAACCATTTCGTACAAAATCTTTATAGATGATTTCAGTTAATTTTTTATCATCTGCATTCATATCAGAGTAATGGTTTTCATATACAAATTCAACTTTTTCAAATAATTCTGTATTAAGATTTATATCATTCTCGAGCTTTGCAAGCATTGGACTAATTTCATTAGCTAATTTTTGAAACTCAGAATCTGATTCTGATCCAAATAAGTGAAAATATGTTGTTGTAATACTGTCTAACAACTCTCCTGATTTTTCTAATGCTAAAATTGTATTTTTAAAATTAGGTTTCTCACTGTTATTTACAATCTCATCAATCTCTTTTTCATTTAGCTCTATTCCCTTTTTAATAGCAGGCAAGTAATGCTCAGTTTTTATATCGCTAAATGGAATGGTATTGAATGGTTCATTATTTTTTGATAATAGTGGATTGTTTTGCATAGTTTTCCTTTTTATTTTACAACAATGTTAACCAACTTGCTTGGTACATATATTTCTTTTATAATTGATTTGCCATCCAAAAATTTGGATACGTTTTTATTTTGCTTCGATAATTCTATTATTGAATCTTTATCTTTATCTTTTTCAACCTCTACATTGCCTCTAAGCTTACCATTGACTTGGATAGCTATCGTAATAGTGTCATCTAATGCAAGATTTTCATCATGCTCTGGCCAAAAATGATTAAAAATAGATATATTTTTATCATTTAATTCTTCCCATAATTCTTCTGCTAAATGTGGAGCAAAAGGTGAAATTAATTTTATTAGGATATGTTTCTCTTTTAATGATAATGAATTAGCTGATGTTAATTCGTTCAAACAGGACATAATTTTACTTATTGCTGTATTAAACTTAATTTTTTTCAAATCTGCTGTAACACCCTTTGTTGTTTTGTGAATTATTTTTTGAAATTTTAGTTCCGATGTATCAGTGTTCGGCTTATTACATATATTTATTAGCTTATTTAAAAACCTGTAAATACCTTTTATTCCTTTATCATTCCAATCTCCACCTTCATCAAATGGGCCCATAAACATTAAATAACAACGAAAAGTATCAGAGCCATATTCTTCAATAAATTGATCAGGTGATACAGTATTACCCTTAGATTTAGACATTTTTGAACCGTCTTTAGTAATAGTACCTTGATGATATAATTTTTTAAACGGTTCATCAAAGTCTAGGTACCCTAAATCTCTTAATGCTTTTGTAACAAATCGAGCATATAATAAATGCATTGTAGCGTGTTCAGCACCGCCTATATAAATATCAACAGGCAAAATATCATTTATAATTTTTTTGTCAAATGGAGAGCTAGTATTCTTGTTATCAGGATATCTTAAATAATACCAGGATGAACATACAAAAGTATCCATAGTGTCTATTTCAGGTTTCCAACCTTTACCAAAAATTTTCTCAGTTCTGTCAATTAATTCATTAGACGTACCTAGAGGAGATGTACCTTTAGGTTTATATTCAACATCATCAGGTAATTCCCAAGGCAAATGTTCATCTGGAACAGGATGAGGATTTCCTTCTGGGTCATAAACAATAGGAATAGGTGTTCCCCAATATCTTTGACGGGATATTAGCCAGTCTTTTAACTTAAATTGTATCTTTGATTTTCCAATATTCTTTTTTTCCAAATGCTCTATAATTTTAATTTTTGCGTCTTTTGTACTCAAACCATTTAAGAAGTCTGAATTTATAACTATTCCGTCTTTACAATACGCTTCATTATCAATATCAACATCTGGACCATCTACTACTTGAACAATACTTAACTTGTATTTTCTTGCAAATTCGTAATCTCTTTCATCGTGTCCAGGAACAGCCATTATAGCACCTGAACCGTAACCAGCTAAAACATAGTCACCAATCCAAATAGGTATATTTTTACCATTTATTGGATTTATAGCATACGATCCTGTAAAAATACCACTTTTATCTTTATTGAGGTCAGTTCTTTGTAATTCATTTTTCTTTGATATTTCTTTAACATAGGACAAAATATCATCTTTCTGAGAATCAGTTGTAATTTTATTTACTAGAGGATGCTCTGGAGCTAATACTAAATAGGTTGCTCCAAACAGAGTATCAGGTCTCGTTGTAAACACTTCAATATTATAATCAAATTTATCTATATTGAACTTTAAAGTTGCACCTACACTCTTACCTATCCAATGCTCCTGCATTCTAATTGTTTTTTTAGGCCAATCAATTTGATCAAAAGACAATAATTCATCCGCATAATTAGTAATTTTGAAGAACCATTGTTCTAATGGTTTTTGTTCAACCAATGCTCCGGATCTTTCAGAAGTTCCATCAGCTAGGACTTGTTCATTAGCCAAAACAGTTTGATCAATTGGATCCCAATTAACAGTAGCTTTTTTTCGATAAGCTAAATTATTTTTATAAAGCTCTAAAAACAGCCACTGAGTCCATCTATAATACTCTTTTTGACTTGTCGTTACTGTTTTGTGCCAATCATACAATGCGCCAATACTATCTAATTGAGATTTCATTGTATCAATATTGTTTTGGGTACTCTTTGCTGGATGAATATTATGTTTAATAGCAAAATTCTCAGCGGGCAAACCAAATGCATCAAATCCTTGAGGCTGAAAAACATCATAACCTAACATTCTTTTAAATCTAGAAAAAGTATCAGCCGGTCCATAATTATACCAGTGTCCAATATGAAGATTGCTTCCAGATGGATAACTAAACATAGTTAATGAATAGTATTTTTTACCTCTTATTGAATAACCATTTTCCATGAAGGATTGATCATTCCATTTTTCCTGCCATTTTCTTTCTATTTTTTTAAAATTGTATTCGTCCACTAATAAATTTTTATTTTTTAATTTAATTAAATGTTAAGTTTAGCTTTATTAAATTTAATTTATTTATTAAGTTTTAACAAGCAATGGAGATTATAAATGTATATAATTTTGTTAATATTTTCGTTTAATTTTTTATTTAGCAATCAATTTAACAGAGATTTTTTAAATGAAAACCCAATACATCCCCTACCCCAAGAAATGACCTTTGAAGAGTACCAAGATCTTAATAGAACTATCAGTACGGGTCTTTTATTATCTGCCATCCCAATCCCTGGCTCAATGCATCATTATGCTGGAGATTATAAAACAGCTAAAAAATTGAGAATGATTGCTTGTGGAGGACTTGCTTCAATAGTGCTGGGTTTATCTGTAAGTAAAGAAGATGAATGGCAAGAATCTCCTTATCAGCTATACACAATAAATCAAGGCACTGATAAAGAAATCAGATATGAAATGATTCCTACAGGCTCAATAGGAGATGATATTACATATTATTATAAACAGTTGCATAAAACCAGTAAAAAAGGATCTGAATTAATTGGCTTAGGAATTTCAATTTTAATATTTGATTACATCTATGATTATGTAAATGGCATTAAAACAATTAAAAATAAAAGAGATAAAGTTAGATTCAAATATGGAAAGAAATTGAACTTTGCTTATACTCCATATTTTGATTCTAATAAAACGATAGGTTTAAAAATAGGATTTAAATTATAATAATTTAAGTTAATTTTTTAATAGCTTCGTTGCCAATGTAATAATAGTTACCTTTATTATTTTGGTTAAAATTTAATTCAAATTCATTAACCATAGCATTGGCAAGCATATCTACTCGGAGCCCGAAATTAAAAAACTCGGAAATTTTTTCAAAAAATGGGGTCTTTTTCTGTAGGCGAATTAGCATTCCTGGCTTAAAAATACTAGCACATTTAAATTTATGATCCTTAACAATGGTTTGTTCTTTTCTACCTATAGTCTTAATGTATAGCAAAGGGTGTATAAAATTTACAGCAAAAGAATTGTGATTAGCTCCCTGAGCTGAAACAAGGCTTATATATTCAATACTTTCTCTTTCAGCCATTCTTGCAATTTCTAAAGAGATGCCGTGTTCTATTTCAATAAAAGGAATAGAACCCCCTGCCCTACTTCGAGTAGTTCCAATGCAATTGAAAACAACATCAATATTTTTCCAGTAATCTTCAGTTCTAGATAAATCTAAAAAAGAAT
>PAFF01000044.1 GCA_002704045.1 Fidelibacterota bacterium | reverse complement strand
TTACTAAGGATAATGAAATAGAGACGAATAGATGATTATCTATTATTAAATTTTTTGTAAGATTTGACATTAGTTAGATTGCAGTTATTACAAATAGTTTTGGAAAGTAATAAGAATCTGAATATGAAACTGTGTGGACTTCCTGATACTTAGATACATTTGGTGAAGGATACTTTTGTGTATAGGGATATATCTTCATACCAGGAAGTTTAAGGAGGAAATTTATATTTGTTATTTTTTTAAACATAGTTTTCAATTGCGCGATGTGCCTGATTTATCTTTTAAGATTTTAAATAATTTTTACAATTAGAAGCAAGTCTTATTTGCGCGATATGAGCGATTTTTATATTTTTTTTATAAAATAATTTTGCACGATATGCTTGAAGTGTTGTATATTAATTATATGAAATATTTAAGTTCATCAGAAGTTGCTAAAATTATGGGTTGTAATGAGTCAACAATTAGACGTTGGGCTGACAAAGGAAAAATAACCTGTAAGAAAACAGTTGGCGGTAATAGATTTTTCACTGTTAAGGACGTGCGTAATTGCATGAAAAACAGTAAGTCTTCACAAAAATCTTTATCTTTAAACATTAAAGGCAACTCTCTAAAAAAAATACTTGGTTTTATAAATGATAGTAATTTTGATAAACTTAAAAATATAGTAGTTGACGAAGGTATCAAATCCAACGATGCAGTTGTATCTGAAATAATAAATTCTATATATATGAGAGGAGATGAGGTACATAATATTTTTGATAATTTAATTATCCCAAGTATACTCGTTGTAGAAAAACTTTTAAATCAAAAAAAAATTACTCATATAGAAGAGTCTGTTATGCGACTACTCTTAACTAGAAATGTTGAAAACTTATGTACAAATATGCCTAATGGTAGCTTTAATGGTAAAAACGCATTGTGTATAAATTTTGAAGACAATTTACCTGATATTGGCGTTGTTATGTCAGAGGCCGTTTTCAGACACAATGGTTTCAATGTTTTTAATACTGGCTCCCTATCAAAACTTGGCGATATAAAAACTACGATAGAAAAGTATAATATAGATTCAATATTATTCTATCTTTGCAATATGCAATGTTGTAACTCTGTACTTTCAAAAAACTTACCAAAGACATCGGCTAGAGTCATAGAACTATGCAACTTTGCTAATTCTCACAATTTAAAAATCTATTTTGGTGGAGAAGGATTAGATCTTTTGAACTTAGACAAGTCTCTTATCACCAATACATTTTTGTCATTTGATGATTTAAGAAAACAGATTATTTAATTTGGATGCTTTTTTAGTATTTCCAAACCAGCTTTTCCAAAATAGTCAAATACTCAAACTAAACATCAGAACATTTTTAATCGAAGAATACCTATTCTTCAATCAATACAACTTTCATAAACAAAAACTATTATTTCATAGAGCTACAATGAAAAAATATGAGCTTTATTTAAATAAAAAAAATATCGAAACAGAATATATTGATTCTATAAACAAATGTTCGCATATATCTAAATTTTTAGAAAATAAAAACTTTAGAACCATATATATTTATGATCCAGTTGATAATTATTTGTCAAATAGAATAAACAAAGCTTGTACTAAAAATAATATTAAATTGACTATTTATGATACTCCTCTATTTATAAACGATTCAAATTTTATTAATTCATATTTCAAGCCTAATAGAAAAAAATTTTTTCAAACAAGTTTTTATATTGAACAAAGAAAAAATCACAAGATTCTAATTGACGAAAAAGATAAGCCGATCGGTGGTAAATGGACATTTGACAAGGATAACAGAAAAAAATATCCAAAAAATAAATCTGTACCTTTAATCAATTTTCCAAAAATCGACTCTATTTATCAAAAAGCAACTAATTATGTAGAAACAAATTATTCAAATAATTATGGTTCAATTTGTAACAAAACAATATATCCAACAGACTTTAAAAATGCAAAAAAATGGCTTGAAGATTTTTTAAATAATAGATTATCTGAATTTGGTGATTTTGAGGATGCAATCTTACAAGAAGAAGCTTTTTTAAATCATAGCTTACTTTCACCACTTATAAATTCTGGACTATTAACACCAGAATATGTTATAAACGAAATTTTATCTTTTTCTCAAAAAAATAATATTCGTATAAATAATTCTGAAGGTATAATTAGACAAATAATTGGATGGCGCGAATTTATTCGCGGAATATATTTATCAAAAGGAAGTTTCGAAAGAACAAATAATTTTTGGAATTTCAAAAGGAAAATTCCAAACTCTTTTTATAATGGTACAACTGGAATAGAACCAATTGACATAACAATTAAAAAAACTCTTAAATATGCATACAACCACCATATTGAACGTCTAATGATAATTGGGAATTTTATGCTTTTATGTGAATTTGACCCTGACGAGGTATATAAATGGTTTATGGAAATGTATATTGATGCTTACGATTGGGTAATGGTTCCAAATGTATATGGAATGAGTCAATTTTCAGATGGTGGAGTAATGTCATCAAAACCCTATATAAGTAGTAGTAATTATTTAATAAAAATGAGTAATTTCAAAAAAGGCTCTTGGCAAGACACTTGGGATGGTTTATTTTGGAATTTTCTAAATAATCAAAAAAAAAAAATTATGAAAAATCCTAGGATGAATATGCTTGTAAATATTTTCAATAAAATGCCCCACGAAAAAAAACAAAACCATCTAGCTAATGCTCAAAAATTCTTGCAATATCTAGACACTACAGTATCTTAAAAACTTTAACGTATCTATTTTTGATTTGAGGTTATACTTCCTGATACAAGAAATCTAAAAAATATAGTGTGCTTTATGAGTATAAAACCTTAGTATCAGGAAGTAATGGAGGAGGAAATTTTGCTTGTTATTTTTTTTGACATTGGATCAACTAAAGATCCAAAATGGTGAGTTAAAAATCCATTTTCATTTATTAAAAACTTATTGAAATTCCAGCTAGTTTGGGAATTATTCCAACCATTTAACTCCTTATTGGTCAAAAAAGCATATAATGGATGTATTTTGTTACCTTTGACGTGAATTTTTTCGGTTACAATAAAAGTTACACCATAATTTCGTTTACAAAAATTTAGAATTTCTTTACCTTGTAATGGTTCTTGATTCATAAAATCGTTAGATGGTGATGCGATAATAATTATGTCCTCTTTATATTTGTCATGCAGCTGCTGAAGTGATTTCAGTTGTCCTGTAAAACCGCATTTTGAAGCTATATTTGTAAATAATATTTTTTTATCTCTAAATTTATTTAGATCGATTTTTTTTCCAGTTATGTCATTAATATCCAAATTATAAATGGAATTTTTGGCATCAAAACTTTGTAAGATATTTTTATCAGCCTTTTTTGTTGTAAGAGTGAATGCAACAGAAACACACGTTATGAAAAGTGTTAAAATTATTATGTTATTTATCATTTTTTTTTGCACGATTTGAGCGATTTATTATTAAATATATTACAAATTTATTTATATAAAGTCAAAACTATTTTTTGCACGATTTGCGCGGGAAATTTGTCTAGCTATTTCCTTTAACATGAAAACGAGTCTGATTATATGGATTAAATCCAAAATAAAATCCAATAGCAGTTGAGGATATAAACAATTTTAATCCAAACCCATATCCTATTAAATATTGGTTAAAAGTAAGTGATTTATAACTATCTGCACTAGAACCAAAATCACAAAAAAGTAAACCATCGATACCAAATTCAAATTTGCCATAGTCTTTTTTTGGAATAATCGTATTTTGAATTTCAGTATCAAAATAAATAATATTTGAAGTCTCTATTAAACCAAATACTTTTGTAGGAGAATCAGAAGGAAAAGAAGAATAACCTCTTATATAATCTTCTCCTCCTAAATATTCATAAAAATATATTGGCAATTTATTAAATGATGGAAACTTTATAACTAAATTTGTACCAATTGATATTACTGGATTGGTATTTACATCTATGTGAAAATACTTCTTATATTTTAAACTAATATCACTTATATCTATAGAATTATCAAATCCTTTATAATATTTCAAAAATAAATCAAAAAAATTCCCTGAGCTTGGATCTATGTAAATATCTCTATTATCGAACTGATAGTTTAATCCCAAAAATATGTATTTATTTTTTAAAGATTTTGATTTTATGTATTGATAATTTTCATTCATTTGATCTAATGTTTTAATATCAATCTGCATTGACCCTAAATGAACATCATAACTATTTAAAACATCATTAGAAAAACCTAAAGTTAGTTGATTTAGAAAAAAATCATAATTATAATTATAAAATATGTTATACTGCTTCAAATTATATAATTTAAAACCAATATTAATTCTGTCCTCTGAAACCCACGGATTTGAATATGAAAATAGATATCCTTTCTCACCAACCAAATAAGTCCCAAATATGAATGTTTGATTTCTTCCAAAAAAATTTCGCAAAGAAATTCCTGGACCATAGCTTAACTCTTTTTTAATTTCATCATAACTAATTAAGGGCCAAGGATAAACTTTATAAGATTCAACAACATCAATGACATAAATATTATCTTTTAGGTTTACATTAACGCTAGAAAAAATTCCTAAATTATATAATCTATTTCTATCTTCAACAATTATTAAAGAATCTGAAAAGAAACCAATTTTTTGATTTATTTCTCTTTCAATAATGATTTTTTTAGTTGTTTTATTACCATTTATTTGGATGGATTTTACCATAAATTGATCAGTACTAGACGAAAAAATAAAATTTAAAATTAAAACTATATAAATCAAATCCAACTTACTCATAATATATAATTAAACATTAAATTGCATTTAGTTATATCATTTATTTTTATAATTATTGTTACTGATCTGTAATTAGCTAAAATTTTACTTTTTGCATTTTTCATATATTTTTAAGAGTAATTAATAGTTATTTATATTTAAAATAAGTTTAAATTTTAGACAATATTTTAAATATTATTTGTTTTAATAGGGAGAAATTTAATGAAAAAAATAACTATATTTTTAGTTGTATTATTTTTAGGAGGTTGTACTGTGGATATACCAAAAATTCCTTTAGAAGATTTTTTTAAAAATCCAGAAAAATCATCATTTCAACTATCACCTGACGGTAAAAAAATTGCCTACATGAAGCCTTGGGAAGAAGGTAATAGAATGATGAATGTTTATATAAGAACCATTGGTGACAACCAAGAAAAAAGAATTACAAATGCTTCTAATAGAAGCTTATATGGTTATTTTTGGCTTAATGATGATAGAATAGCCTATATCCAAGACAAAGGAGGCGATGAAAATATTCATATTTATGCTGTTAACATTGATGGTACAAATGATTTAGACCTCACACCATTTGAAAATATTCAAGCTAGAATTACTGATGATTTAGATGAAGATCCTAATCATATGATTGTCAGTATTAATAATAGAGATCCCAGAGTTCATGATGCATACAGATTAAATGTTAATACAGGGCAGCTCAGTTTAATAGCAGAAAATCCAGGTAATATAATGGGTTGGATGACAGACAATAACGGGAAATTAAGAATTGCGTTAACTTCAGATGGTGTAAATTCCAGTATTTTATATCGTAAGAAAGAATCAGATCCATTTTTACCAATATTAACAACAAACTTCAAGGTTTCTGTTTCACCTCTGTTTTTTACCTTTGATAATAAAGAATTATATGTTTCTTCAAATAGAAACCGTGACAAGAGTGCTATTTATAAATTTGATTTAAACACTGCTAAAGAAACAGATTTAATTTTTGAACACGATGAAGTTGACGTTTCTGGATTAATTAGATCAAAAAAACGAAAAGTTCTAACAGCAGTTAGCTATTATACAGATAAAAGAAAAATACATTTTTTAGATGATTGGCGTGAAAAGCTTCAAAGTAATCTTGAATCAAAATTAAAAGGAGTCGAGGTAGCAATTTCAGACATAAGTAAAGATGAGACTAAAGCAATAATCGTAACTTTTAGTGATATATCGCGTGGAACGTATTATTACTATGACATCGAAAAAGATGAACTTACAAAGCTAGCCGATCTAAGTCCCTGGCTTGATCCTAATCATATGTCAGAGATGAAACCAATAAAATATACTTCTCGTGATGGTTTAACTATTAATGGGTATTTAACTATTCCTAAAGGTAGCAATGGTAAGAATCTTCCTGTTGTGGTAAACCCACATGGAGGTCCGTGGGCAAGAGACAGATGGGGGTTTAATCCTGAAATTCAATATTTAGCAAATAATGGCTATGCTGTTTTTCAAATGAATTTCAGAGGAAGCACTGGATACGGAAGAGAATTTTGGGAAAAAAGTTTCAAGCAATGGGGTAAAACAATGCAAGATGACATAACTGATGGAGTACAATGGCTTATAAAAGAAGGTATTGCTAATCCTGATAAGATTGGGATTTATGGAGCATCCTATGGTGGCTATGCTACTCTAGCAGGGTTAACATTCACTCCAGATCTATATGCTTGTGGCGTTGATTATGTTGGAGTATCGAGTTTGTTTACATTCATGGAAAGTATGCCGCCATATTGGGAGCTTTACAGAGAAATGATGTATGAAATGGTTGGTCATCCAGAAAAAGATAAAGAATTATTAGCATCATCTTCGCCATTAAAACACGTTGATAAAATTAAAGTACCTTTATTTATTGCTCAAGGTGCTAATGATCCCAGAGTAAAGAAATCAGAATCAGATCAAATTGTTGAAGCTTTAAAGCAAAAAGGTATTGATGTACCTTACATGGTAAAAGATAATGAAGGACATGGATTTTATAATGAAGAAAATAGATTTGATTTTTATAGAGAAATGAGCGCATTTTTAGAAAAACATTTAAAATAAATGAAACTTTTTTAAAAATTACGCATTATATTTGTATAAGTTTTTTTTTAACAAATAACATGAAAGGAGGTAATCAATTGGATATCGACAAACGAAGCCATAATTGTACCTCTGGAGGACTTTTTTAACTCACTGAGGTGAATTAAGAGGGCTTCAAGTCAATCGGGCGAGGATGACTCTACATCCACCCCAAACATTAAGAGGGCTTATTAAGTTAGGCCCTCTTTTATTTACGGCTCATATGTTTTTTCTAAATTATTTTTTATTTCTTCAAGATCCATTAAAACTTTTTTCATTTTCAAATTGCTAAATAACTTTGACTGATCTGAATAATGCTTTGATCTAGAATCTTTTGTAGCTGAACCAAATTGATGTATACTTTCCGAATATAAGTTTCCGTTTTCATCCCAATCCACTATTTGAAAAAAACAATCTCCACTATGAGCAACCCATTTATCATCTTTTAAATCTGAATATATAGCCCTCAAAACATCTGGAGCACCATCGAGAGGCAAATCAATTTCTCCTCTAACTAATCTTTGGAATTGTCCAAATTCAATATCAAGTTTACCAAAATTTTTATTTAAAAAATAAATTGCATCTTTAAATCTTTGCATTGTTTCCTGATGATTATATTTAAAATCACCTAGATGATATGCTATCTTAAATGTTAGATGACATAGAGCTGCTTCTTTACTATTTTTTTGATTTCCTAGATCCCATCTTTCAATAATATTTTTGCCACTGATCAATGCAGAATCACTTGTGGAAAATAATTTTAAAAAAGATTTTCTTGCAAAATTCATAACTGAATTTTGAGAATAATATGTATCATATTTATAATCATAAAATTCATCTCTTGTAATAGAGGTATCAGTTCCATATAACTCCATTGCCCTAAGAGCTCTATTGGTTTGAAATTCCTCTATGCCTGCATCATTAGATATTTTTTTTTGAGGATTATCAGAGCCAATACTTGCCAAATATGGTGTACTGTTGCAATTTTGGAGGAAATCAGAATCAGGATTTGTTATCTGTGGTAAATCCAAAAAATCATAATAATCTTTCCATATTAATTTAGATTTATCTCCAGGTAAAATATCAGCCCAGTTATAGCCACTGACTCTTTTAGGTAATAATGCGTTATAAATATAAAATAAATTTCCTTCTTTATCAGCGTACAATGTATTAAACATAGGAATTTGCATCATTTGCATAGCTTCTTTAAATTCATTAATATCATTTGATTTATTAATTCTATACCATTGTTCAACTTGACCTATTTTGTCTTGACCTGAATATCTTATTGCATAAACTCCATGTTTAGTTTTTAATACTGGACCATGATCTGACCAAAATACGTCTCTTTTGAATGTCCAGCTAAATGGGCCCCATAATTTGACTTTTATTCTAGCTTTACTTATGACAAAATTTTTCCAATTATCATCAATCAAATATTGATTTTGATCGTTTGGATTAATTATTAATGCATAAACATCTACTAAGTCAGGATCATTAACAGTATGGGACCAAGCGATATTTTTGTTATGACCCTTAAAAATAACTGGTGAACCAGGGAAAAGACCTCCAGTTACATTTAATCCCTCTTTGCTGTTTAAGTGTACTTCATACCAAGCAACTGGACCTTCCCATGGTTGATGAGAGTTAATTGCGATTCTTGTATGGCCATCACTTGATCTTTTTTTACCAACAGCTATAACATTTGACCCATACATTGGATAAAAGGAATTATTTTTAGATTCAATAAAACTGAAATTTGGTTTTTCATCATTAAGAATCTGTTTTATATACCAATCCAACTCAAACATAAGAGGTGTTCTGTATATGAAGCCTGCTATTATATCTTTTCCATTAACAGGGTATAAACTTCCTAACGATAATTTATCTGGATTAAGTTCAATATATCTATTTACTCCATTAGCATATGAATTACATATTTCTTTAATTTGAGGAGATAGATTATTTATATGTTTATTATCAACCATTTCCCAAATCTTTAGTAAATTTACAAGATAGTCACTTGGAGCTCCCTCTTTTCCAATAACCGAAGCTAATTCACCTCTAGTTGCTAATAATATTTTTTGAATTGTTTCAAAATCATCTTCTGAATGAGCATAACCTAAAGCGTAAGCAACATCAGAATCAGTATTCCCAAAAATATGTGGAACGCCCCATTTGTCTCTATAGATTTTAACATCATGATTGTATTGTTTAGGTTTTATATAATTATTTTTTTTAAATGAAAATAAAAATATGACAAAAATTGATACAATAGAAAAAATGATTCGTTTTTTCATAATTTATTTTAAATACTCTAATGCTTTAATCATGAAAACATACGAGGTTGCTGTAATAAAAATTGCAATTGTCATACTTGTATAAAAATTCCAACCTAATTTTAAAAAATACGGTAATGATATAAATAATAATAATGAAGGTATAACTAACCAAAAAATACTTGACGATAGTTCCATGATTTTTTGAATATCTTTGGTTTCAAAATATATCCAAAACATTGTAACTACTGACACTAATGGTATTGCAGCCATGAGAGAGCCAAGTGTAACATTACGTTTGGAAACCTCTGAAATACAAAGTATTAATAATGCCGAAATCAATATTTTAATTATGTAATACATTTTTTACCTTAGTAACAACTTGTAATTTTATATTATTTTTAAAGGATTATTATTAAAC
>PAFF01000043.1 GCA_002704045.1 Fidelibacterota bacterium | reverse complement strand
ATATTATAAAAAAGAGACTAATGCCTCCACACAAAGTTAAAAATGGAATTTTGTTTCAATATGATTCTCCATCTGCTAGACACGTTAATTTGGCTGGTAATTTCCCTGACAATGAATGGCTAAAGAATGGAGATAGAATAGATGTAATGAATGATGAAGGTTTAAATGGCGATAAAATAGCTGGTGATGGTATATGGTCAATAACAAAGAGGCTATCTGCTGGTAGGTATGAATACAAATTTGTAGTTGATCGTAATTCATGGCTTGAAGACCCAAATGCGCTTGATCGTGTAGATGACGGTTATGGTGGTGTTAATTCAGTTTTAATAGTAAAATAGGATGACTAAATATATGTTATATATATACATGATACTTATTACATTGTTATGTTTCAATTGTTCTGAGGCTCCATTAGAGATTCCTCTTGATTCAAATAGAAATGTTAATTTTAATGTAAATATGAGTAATTTTTATTCTCAAAATGATTCAATAAAATTACATATAGACAATAATGTTTATGATATGAGTGATAGTGATGATGATAATATTTTTTCATTAACTTTAAATTTAATTTTAGGTAAGGAATATTTTTATAAATATTCTGTGAACGATTCATTAGAAAATTTAGTTAACTACAGAAGTTTAATAGTTAGTGATACGGAAAATATAGTTTCAGATTTTTATGCAGAAATCAATCCAACGACTTTGGCATTTTATATTGATATGTCATATCAGATAGAAATTGGTAATTTTAATATACAAACTGATTCTTTAGATATAGCAGGTAATTTTAATGGATGGCCTGATAGTTATAATAATTCAGAAAATTATTTTTTAAAAGATGTAAATCTAGATAATATTTTTGAGGTTGTAATAACAGGATTAGAGGCTGGAAATGAGATAGAATATAAATTTAGAATAAATGGAGATTGGGATTTAGCAGAGTTTCCAGGTGGTGGTCCTAATAGATTATATACTGTATCAGAAGGTGAAAATATTTTAGAATTTTGTTTTAATGACGAAGGGTGTAATTAGATGAAAGTTTTTTATTTTTCAATTATGTTTTTTATTTATGGTTGTAAAACATTGGGCTTGGGAGAGTTTGAACAAAAAAGTGAAAGTTCAGTTTCAAGTGATCAGGTAAAATTCGTTTATCAACCTTTGATTGGAGGCAAACACAATGTTTTTATAGCTGGTGATTTTAATAATTGGTCTGAAACAACAACTAAGATGATAGAAAAGGATGGAGTGTATTCTATAATTCTGGATCTCAGTCCTGGAAAATATGGATATAAATTTATTGTTGATGGAAAATGGATTACTGATGAAAATGCTGATGTTATCGAAGATGATGGATATGGTGGAGAAAATTCAATTATTTTTGTTGGGAATAAAGATGAAATTGAGGCTCTTAGAGTTGTAGATTTTTTTCATAAACCAGATAAAATTATTAAAGAAGTATACTTAGTAGGTTCAATGAATGATTGGAATTTGAAAGCTAGTAGGATGATTGAAACAAGTGAAGGTATTTATTCAATTAGACTTTTGCTAAAGCCAGGTGAATATCATTATAAATTTTTGGAAGATGGTATGAACTGGTTTACTGATCAAAAATCGACAAATTTTGTTGATGATGGATTTGGTGGAAAAAATTCTGTTATCATTGTAGATAACAAATTTGATAAGGTTGTTCTTAAAGAAAAAGATGGTATCATTCTAGATTATGGGATATCTACTGAACAAAGTTTAGAAACAATTAATCCATTATCTGAAAACCAGATAGAGTTTAAAACGAAAACACACATTAATGATGTTGAGAACGTATATCTAATCAAAAATTCTGAAATTATTAAAATGGAAAAAATTGCAAGTGATAATTCTTATGATTATTTTAATGTAATAATAAATACTGATGTAAAAAAATCTAAATTTCGTTATTGTTATCTTTATGAAGATGGTTCTGAAAAATTATACCTATTACAAAATGAATTTTCTAAATTTAATGATGAAAATAAATATTTTAATTATACAAGTGAAATTGTAGAGCCTTTTTTTACTCCTGATTGGGTTAAAAATGGTATCATATATCAAATTTTTCCAGAACGGTTTCATAATGGAAGTAAGCAAAATGATCCTGATTTTAAAGAATGGTATTATGAGGGCGTTAATATACCACCATCAAACGGCCAGTTATATAAAAAATATACAGAGTATTATCACCTTGAAGATGATTGGTATAATCATGCGGGTTTAAAAAAGAGTCCATATCACTTGCCTAATGATGAAGGATATCAACCAGATTACAACAGTTTTTATGGTGGTGATATCAAAGGTATTAAAGATAAGTTAGATTATTTAGAAGATCTTGGAGTAACAATTATCTATTTCAATCCTCTTTTTGAAGCAAAATCCAATCATAAATATGATGCCGTTGACTATATGAAAATTGATCCTCATTTTGGAACAAATGATGAATTTAAAGACCTGGTTAAAGTTGCACATAGTCGAGGTATAAGAGTCATTATAGATTGCGCATTTAATCATACTGGCGAAACCTTTTGGGCATTTCAAGAAAGTTTAAAAAAAGGACCCAAAAGTAAATATTATGATTGGTATGAATGGAAAAAATGGCCACTTCCTGATAAATATAAAATTTCATCTCTCAAAGATGGTATTTTTAAACCAATTGACTATTATGAATGTTGGTGGGGTTTTGGGCATATGCCTAATTTAAATTTTGATTTTTCAAATCCTAACCAAGCCGAAAATAACATAAAAAATATTGAACTTGCTGATCCAAATTGGGAAGTTGTTAATTATATTTTAGATGTATCAGAATTCTGGATAAAAGAAATGGATATAGATGGATTTCGTTTAGATGTTCCTAATGAGGTTCCTTTTTGGTTCTGGAAATTATTTAATGAGAGAGTAAAATCTTTAAAGCCCGATGCATATCTGGTAGGAGAATTGTGGAGTAATGCTGTTGACTGGGTAAATAGCGATTATTATGATGCGGTTATGAATTATGCTTATTTTAAAGATCCTGTGATGCGTTTTTTTAATACTAGAAGCTGTAATGCAAAAACATTTAATAAAGATCTTATTCAAGGTTTACACACATATCCTACGCAGGCAACTCAAGTAATGATGAATCTCATTGATAGTCACGACACATTTCGCTTTTTAGAAAGTTGTAATGGCGATATAAAAAGATTAGAATTAGCTGTTTTGTTTCAAATGACCTATGTTGGTACACCTCATATATGGTATGGAGATGAAATAGCTATGATGGGAGGACATGATCCTGATTGCAGAAGACCATTTAATTGGTTGTATGAACAAAGTGAAAAAAGTACAAAGCTTAGAAATCATTATAAGAAGCTTATATCTATAAGAAGGCAGTATTCTAGTTTATCAACGGGTAAATTTAAAACTATTTTAACGGATGGAATGGTTTATGGATTTGAGAGAGAAGATAATGAATCTAAGATGATTGTTTTGATTAATAATGATACAAAAAGTAACAATATTTATATTTCTGTTGACGATGGTAAATACATAGATTTGCTGACTGGAAGTTTATATGAAACAAAAAATGGTTTTTTAGATATACAGGCTGATATAATGTCAGGTTTGATTTTGAAAAAGGATATATAGAATGAAAAAAATATTGTTTTATGTTGCATTTAGTTCTTTAATGATAGGTTCTCAAGTTAAGGGTGATCTAAAATTTTGGAGCATTGACGATTTTTTAGGTTTTGATGAAGTTGGAGATTGTAATTCAGAATTTGGGGATATGACATCAATATTTGCTAAAATTAAAAATGAACAATTATTGATAAGAGTTACCTTTGATGATATGTTTAATAGAAAGCAAAACACAGATAATTTTTTAAATGAAAATATTAGTATTGTGTTGAAAATATTTCATCAAAATAAAAGAGTCTATCATAATGACTTTTCAATAATAAAGACAAACCACTTTGGTGGTGGATATAACTTTTTAAGAACCCTAAAGTATAATTTATTTGAGTTGGCAATTGACTGGGATGAGAATATTTCTCTAAACGAATTAAAAATTGAACTTCAAGTTATAAATCAAAAATTAATTGTAGATACTTTCAATTCTGATATTGTTGAAAACCGTAATGGTGGAAATGCAGCTTTTGTTCATCACGGAAATCAAGGCTTGACATATTCTGAAGTATTTTATGGACAAGAGCCTTTAGAAAATACAGGTTTTGATGAGATATTAGAGGTTCATCAAGCAACTAATATTCCCGGAAATTTTCATTTATCAGGTACCTTAATGCCGGCAGCTGAATGGCATAACCCTGAGTTTAATGATTGGCTTGTATCAGGAATAAATGATGGATATGTATCAATGTTAACTTCAGCACTTGGTCAGCATATTATGCCTTTTGTTCATAATGATATGAATGATTGGTCAGTTGCTATTGAAACAGATATGGTAGAGTACAGATATGGATATTTCCCTAAAGTTGCTTGGGTGCCAGAAAGGGTATGGTTATCTCCAGGAGTTTATCCAGAAGCTGGAGTGATAGATTGGTTAGGAGATAATTGGGAACAACATGGTGTTGAAGCTGTTATTTTAGATGATTACATTCATTGTGCAGGATCAGATAATAAGAAAATCCACTGGATGAATAATGATCTAGGAATAAATCTAAGAGTAATTCCAATTGATAATGATTTTGTTGGAATGATGCATTATGATGCAGATGCAGCAAAAAATCATATTTCATCAACTGGTCAATATGGCATTACTGTTTATGGTACAGATTGGGAGGTTGCAGCTGAAATGAATGAGCACTTCGATACAATGTTTTTAGACAATTACGAAAGTGTACTTTGGTATAGTTATGATAATTATCCTGCAATTAATATATGGAAGCTTGATAATGCAATTTATAATTCAGATTTTAATGGAACTACCATTGATGTTCAAAATGGCACATATGGATTGCTTGGTGGTTTTGATGGTTATGGTGGTAGTAACAACAGTTGGTACAATAACTGGGCAGCTACTCCATCCGAATCAGATTTTCACGATCCAAAATGGAACTATGGAACTGTTTGGAATGATGCATTTGGAAATTTAATGTCATCGCCCAATAATTCTTTATCTCAACTTGGTTGGTATACATTAATGATAAACCTTCATGAGACTGGATGGCATTCAGAGGGTGAAATAGCTGGATGGGAACATCATTATTCATCACACATAAAAAACTCAAACGTATTTGTTGAGGCATCAAAATGGGCTAATGGAGATTTTACTGAAACTACATCTTGTTTTTTTAATGATGTTGATCATGATGGTGGAGAAGAGCTTGTTATGCATAATGATAAAATTTTTGCTGTTTTTGAGGGTATAGGTGGTAAAATTAATTGGTTATACTACAAAGATGGATATGGGAATGCGTATTCTGTTGTTGGTTCTGATATTGCTTATTGGTCTGAAACAAATGGTGATTACAATGAAGGTAATAACAATCACGTTGCAGCGTTATCTGATGTGTCGCCCAATCAACAGGATGCTATTTATGATATTGTTATAAATCAGGGGCAAGGTGATATTGTCAGCGCAACTCTTTCTCAATATGGTGTTTCAAAAACTATTGAACTAAGGACTGGAGATAATTTTTTAGATATAATATATAATTTTTACGGTGATAGAGGTTATGTAAAATCAGGTTGGAGTCCAGATTTATTAGATCTTGCTTGGTCGGGTAAGAGTAATCTTCAAAGAATGTGGGGTGATTATGGAAGCTATTCAGGACAAAGAAACTCATCAAGTGGGGCTACAGCTGCAATAGTCTTGGGTGCCGGGGGAGCTTCACATAATACATCATTTGAAGGAACTCTTGTTAAAGGAGATGAAATTTACGGTGACGGAATTTTCAGTTTTTATTTATACGCGGGCTATACATCTAGTCCATATAATGAAAGTGAAACTAAAGTAATAGAATTGGATGGTTTAGCCACTGAGGTTATAGATGATATTGGACCTCAGCTTATTTCTGCAATTCAAATTGCACCAAAAACATTGAATTTATATTTTAGTGATAATTTGGATGCTGAATCTGCTGAAAATATAAATAATTATAATTTGAATGGTTATGAAGTAAACATTGAATCAGCTTATTTAATCTATGGAAGAAAAGTTGTAATTAATTTAGATGAAGAAGGATATGGAGAATCTATTTCTGTTGTTGGATTGATTGATGCGAGCGGTAATACTGTAGATCCATTTAATAATTCTGTAGCAATTGAAGAATTAATGGTCATACCTCATCTTGTTGGAGATTTTAATAATTGGGAAACAGCAAATCATGATTATGATTTAATTTTTAACGAAAATGGATACTGGGAAATACAGTTTGATCTTTTAGCAGGTCAATATGAATATAAAGTAATTGAATCAAATGATTGGGATGAGAATGATTGGCCTGGTGTAAATCAAATAATCAATTTAGAAAATGACTCCCAAGTTTTTTTAAAAGCAAATTGTGGTTTTTATACTGGATCAAGAAACTGGGATGAATATGTAATGCATACAAATCCAATAATAGTTGGAGATTTTATATCGGAAATTGGCGGGGAAGATTGGAACACAAATGATTTAACTGGAATGATGATCGATACTCAAAATAATGGAATTTACTCTTGGGAAGTTATTGTACCAGATGGAGAATGGGAGTTTAAAGTAGTTTTAAATAACACTTGGGATCAAGATACATATGGTGGTGGTGCCAATTTTATATTAAGCTCAAATGGATTAGATCCTACAATTTTCTTTTATGATTTTAAAAATAATAGTACCAACTATATCCAAAACAATTCAAACAGTTTGCCTGGAGATATAAATTTAGATGCATTGATCAATGTTATTGATGTGGTAACATTAGTGAATTACATTCTTGGGCAAGCAAGTATTGAAGAGGATGCTCTTGTTAATGCAGATCTGAATAATGATTCTAATATAGATATAGTTGATATTATAATGGTAATTGAAATCATTTTGAATAGCTAATAATGATTGAAGACAAAAAAGATAAAGATTTAGAAAAAGAACATATAAAAAATGTTTATCTCAATACGTTTTATTTTTCAATATTATCAATAGTATTTGGTGTAGCATATTTTTATATGGTTTTAAGGTAATCTATAGCAATTAATCATATTTATAACATATTTTGTAGTAAAATAACCTTACATTTTTACAATATCGTGCAAATCGTGCAAAAATAACTATTGACATATTAATATTTTATTTTAAATTACAATTGTTAAATCGTGTAAATCGTGCAATTTTAAATTTTAAAAGAAAGGTATTCAATGGTACATAGTTACAAAATTTTATTAGCATTTTTATTTTCAACTTTCGCTTTAACAAGCGAAATCTTTACAGTAAATTCGGGAAGCTATTATTATTCTCCCTCAAATTTGACAATATCAGTAGGAGATATGGTTGAATTCATTAATGATGATGGATATCATGATGTAGAGGTAACATCAGGACCTGAGTTATTATCGCTTATACCTTGTACGGGGCCTTGTACAATCGGCACTTTAACATTTAATTTGGCAGGCACATATGATTATATTTGTAGTATAGGATCACACGCTTCAAACGGAATGGTTGGTACAATTACAGTAGAAGAAATAAATAGCACATCAACTTCAGTACAAGTAGTACATAATAGTGCGTCACCGACAGTTGATGTATACATTGATGGTGTATTATCAGTTGAAGATTTTGCGTATCGTACAGCAACATCAGTGTTAGATTTAGGTACAGATTTTACAGTTGGTATTGCACCAGCTGGCGGAGATGTTATTGCAAACTTCCCATTTAGTTTAGAAGATGGTGGTGAGTATGTTGTGGTAGCAACTGGAATATTAAATGATGAGACTACACCATTTGATTTAGCAGCAACCTCTACGATGTTTGGCGCTACGAATGGTAATGTAGGGCTAAATGTATATCATGGTTCAACAGATGCACCATCTGTGGATGTATTAGCAGATGGCGGTGTTTTAGTTAGTGATCTGATGTATGGAGAGTTTTCAGGATTTGTAGAGGTTGCAGCTGCTGATTATACAATTGGCATTGCTCCTACAGGTGGAGCTTCCATAGCAGATTTCACAGCACCATTGAGTGGTTTAGGTGGTGAGAGTGCAGTGGTATTTGCCTCTGGTTTGTTAACACCAGGTGATAGTGATCCAGGTTTTGGATTGTTTGCAGCACTTGAAGATGGTTCGGTATTTGAGTTATCTAGCCTCGAATTGTCTGTTGCAAACTTAGCTAATCCTGTTTCATTTGGTTTAACATCTGTTTATCCAAACCCATTTAACCCAACAACATCTATTAGTTATAATGTTGACAAATTTTCGAAAGTTAATATTAATATTTACGACTTAACTGGAAAATTAGTTTCTAATTTGGTAAATAGTCATAAATCTATTGGAAACCATTCAATTATTTGGAATGCATCAACTCTTCCTAGTGGAGTATATTTTATCAACTTAAGTATTAACTCATACACTGAAACAAAAAAGATAATGCTTACAAAGTAGAAAAACAAGCTAGGCTCCAAGTTTTGGAGCCTAGTTCTTATGATATTTAATGAAAAGGATGCTTAGCATGAAAAAAATTAACTTAATTCAATATTTTTTATTATTAATCATAATTAATAT
>PAFF01000042.1 GCA_002704045.1 Fidelibacterota bacterium | reverse complement strand
TCTACTAATATATATCCTGTAGGTATTGTTTCAATGTTCATATTATAAATAATTCCAGCGGATTGTATATGTTCACCTATCAAATACTGTGGATTATTTATAATATGAACATTGAAACAATACCTACAGGATATATATTAGTAGATGGTGGTTCATATTCATCTGTCGCTGCAATCAGTAAAACATTACCATTACCAAATAATAAATTTGATATAATAGCTGCTCATGCTTTGGCTGGACAATATTTAGGTATGAAACTCATTTACTTAGAAGCTGGAAGCGGTTCTAGTGTATCTATTGATCCTGAATTAATATCTTTTCTTAAAACAAAACTAGATATTCCAATAATTATTGGTGGAGGAATAAAAGAAAAAAAACAAGTATCGAAGTTAGTAGAGTATGGAGCCAAATTATTTGTTATAGGCACTGCTATTGAAACAAAACAAAATCAAAAAAATCTTATAGAAATAAATCAGGTAATTCATGGAAAAAGTTAAACAATTAAACGATAACAAATTAGATAATTATGCAAAAAAATATCTTATACACTTACAATTTGAAAGAAGACTTTCAAAAAACACAATAGAATCGTATTGGAGTGATTTAAAAAGATATATCAACTATTTAAAAGATATTTTTAATATAAACAATCCAAAAAAAATAAGAATTAAACATATAAAAGAATTTGCAAATTTACTTAACACAATTCCTATTATTAAGTCAGGAAACTCTGGAGTTTCATCTAATACTCTACATAGATCCTTCTCATCAATTAGAGGTTTTCATAAATATTTACTCAGTGAAAAATTTACAGACAATGATCCAACTTTATATTTAGAATCACCTAGCACAGATAGGAAATTACCCATTATTTTGTCAGTTGAAGAAATTGACAATATAATATCTGCAGTTAGCCCTGAAAGTAAAACCTGTTTAAGAGATAAAGCTCTTGTTAGTTTAATGTATGCTACAGGGTTGAGAGTGAGTGAAGTGGTTGATTTAAAATTAACAAATATTAATTGGGATGAAAATATATTAAGAATCATAGGTAAAGGCGATAAAGAACGAATAGTTCCAATAGGTAATAGATCATATCAATTATTAAAAAAATATGTTGATTTAGATAGACCAAGATTAGCCAGAAAATCAAATAGTGAAAGTTATCTTTTCCTAAATAATCGAGGACGCCCAACAACAAGAATGACTGTTTGGAATATTTTAAGCAAGCATATTAAAGCTGCTGGTATAAATAAACGAGTAAGTCCACATACATTGAGACATAGTTTTGCAACCCATTTAATCGAAGGAGGCGCGAATCTAAGAGCAGTTCAAGAAATGCTCGGTCATGCTGACATTTCTACTACTCAAATATATACACATCTTGACTCTTCTTATTTAAAAGAAGTACATAAACAGTTTCATCCTAGGTCATAATGCTTACAAGAGGTATACCATTAGAACAAATAATAATCCTTATACCAGTATTGTTATTTTCATTATGTTTTCATGAATTTTCTCATGCTTATGCTGCGTATAGGCTTGGAGATAATACTTCAAAAAGATTAGGACGATTAAATTTATCTCCATTAAGTCATTTAGATCCTTGGGGAACTTTAATGCTTTTATTTGTTGGTTTTGGTTGGGCAAAACCAGTACCTGTAAATCCATTTAACTTAAAAAATCCAAAGAAAGATTTAATGATAATAGCAGCAGCAGGTCCATTATCAAATCTTTTTTTAGCATTTATTGCAAGTATGATACTCAGATTTATTAATCATAGTTTTATTAAATCTAATAATGAAGTTTTCTTTATATTTATATTTATTAATATTACTCTTGCAATATTTAATTTAATACCAATAAGACCTTTAGACGGTTCTCAAATTTTATCAGGTTTTTTACCTCAAAATAATAACATTGTTAAAATTATTGAACAATATGGTCCAAATATATTAATTGGTTTAATAATTTTTGGAATAATAACAAATATTCCTATAATTTTTACAATAATGTCACCTTTTATTAATTTCTTTATATATCTATTTCTAGGTATAAATGTTTAAAATAGATAAAAAGAGAAGCAAATCATCAATAATTAATATAGTTAAAAACATTGTATTATTGTTTTTAATTACTACAATTTTATTTTACACTAAGAGTATAGGAATGTAATGAAACAAATAATTGAATGTGTACCTAACATAAGTGAAGGAAGAAACCAATCTATAATTAATAATATTGTTTCTTCTTCAAATAATATTGAAAAAGCAAAGATTGTTGATGTTGACTCAGGATATGATACGAATAGAACAGTCATCACTATAGTAGGCGAACCAAATGCAGTACTAAAATGTGCATATAATATTATAAAGAAATCTTTAGAATTAATCAATTTAAACAAACATACAGGTACGCATGCTAGGATGGGATCTACTGATGTTTGTCCCATAATACCAATAGAAAATATTTCAATGGATGATTGCATAGAATTATCTAAACAGCTTGGTAAAGATGTTGCAGAAAAATTAAATCTACCAGTATATCTTTATGAAAAATCAGCTTTGTTAAATGAAAGAATTAATCTCGCTAATATTCGAAAAGGTGAATTTGAATTAATGGGTGCAAAGATTAAAGAAAAAAAATGGCAACCTGATTATGGGAAAGCATCAATACATCCTACTGGCGGTGTTATTGCAATAGGTGCGAGAAACTTTCTAGTAGCTTATAATATAAATTTAAATACAATGGATAAAAAAATTGCATCAGATATAGCATTAGATATAAGAGAAGCCGGACGTGCGAAAAGAGATGTAAATGGAAAAATAATACGTGACAAGAACGGTAAAATGGTAAAAGTTCCAGGAACTCTTAAAGAAACTAAGGCTGTAGGTTGGTATTTAGATGAACATAAAATATCACAAGTTTCAATGAATCTAGTTAATATCGAAGTTACTTCTATACATATGGCTTTTGAAGAAGTTAGGGAGCAAGCAAGAAAAAGAGGAGTAAGGGTTACAGGTAGTGAAATCGTAGGATTGGTTCCACAAGATGCTATTATTAAAACAGGTAATTTTTATTTAAATAAACAAAAACGTACAAAAGGAATCCCTTTAGATGACATAATAAAAGTAGCAATTATGTCACTGGGTTTAAATGATATATCAAATTTTGATATGGAAGAAAAAATCATTGAAAGATTGATTTATAAAAATAAAGATTTACTTTCAAATATGAAAATAAACCATTTTATAGATTTTCTGTCTTCTAATTCACCTGCTCCCGGTGGCGGAAGTGTTGCAGCATTAGTTGGTTCAATATCATCAGCATTAAATTCTATGGTCGCATCTCTTACAGTTCATAACAAACAATATATATCTGTAAGTGAACAAATGGAAGAATTAGGAATTAAATCACAATTACTTAAAGATAAATTAAAAAAACTAATTGATGAAGATACTGAATCATTCGATAAAATAATGGATGCATTTAGATTGCCTAAAAAAACAAAAGAAGAAATTTCTTTTAGAGAAAAAAAAATACAACAAGCTACAATAGGTGCAACTCAAGTACCTTATAAAACGTCATTAATAATAATTGATGTTATAGAAATTTCTATTTCAGTTATGAAATTTGGAAACAAAAATTCTTTTTCTGATGGAGCTGTTGCTGCTGAATTAGGAATAGCATCTGTAAAAAGTGCAATTATGAACGTAAAAATAAATCTGAATGATATTAAAGATAAAAAATATATTATTTCGATGAACAAAAAAATATATTCAGTAAATGAAAAACTAAAAAGTTTAACAAACAAAATTTCAATTCTCATAGAAAAATATTTATGAACAATATCATAAATGTATTGCCCTCAAAACTAGTAGATCAAATTGCTGCTGGTGAAGTAATAGAAAGACCTGCATCTGTAGTTAAGGAATTAGTTGAAAATTCTATAGATGCTCAAGCTAATGAAATCAAAATAATAGTTAAAGACGGTGGTAAAACTTCAATACAAATTATAGATAATGGAATCGGAATGTCTAGAGATGATATTATTTTATCATTTAAAAGACATGCTACTAGTAAGTTAAAAAAACATTCTGACCTTGAGTCTATTAACTCTATGGGTTTTAGGGGAGAAGCTTTACCAAGTATAGCATCTGTTTCACAGGTAGAAATTTTATCAAGAACTAAACATGAAACCTCAGGATACCGTTACACAATCGTTGGGGGAACTGAAAAAAATATTGAATCAATTTCAACATTCATTGGCACATCAATTACTATTAATAATTTATTTTTTAATACACCAGCCAGAAAAAAATTTTTAAAAACATCTAATTCTGAATACAGACAAATTACCCAGATAATAAGAGTATTTTTATTGTCTCATCCAAACATATCATTCAAATACATACATAATGATAAGATTTTATATGATTTGCATTCAAAAGAATTAAAAAACAGATTATTAAATATTTATGGACAATCAATTGATAATTCTTTAATTAAAATCGATTCTAGTAATGATTATTTAAAAATTAATGGTTTTATCGGTAACTTGAATTTGGTTAGAAAAAGACCATCCAATCAATTTCTTTATCTTAATAAAAGATACATAAAAGATCGTTTATTAGCATCAGCTATTAACAAAGCATATGTAAATATACTTGAAAGAGGAGAATTCCCTTTTTATGTGCTGTATCTTGATATAAACCCAAAACATGTAGATTTTAATGTTCATCCAACTAAAAAAGAAGTTCGTTTTGAGAATGAATGGAAAGTATATGAATTGGTAAAAGAAATAGTGGCAAATCATTTAACAAACATTTATGATACATTGCCTAATTTTTCTAAAACTCATCCTATTTCATCAGGACAATCATTTTTTAAAAATAACAATTCTCAAGAATTTTATAATTTTGATACAAAACCAGTAAACATAAATGAAATATTAAATGAGAACGAAATTACTGATGATAAAGTTAAAAGAAATTTTGATACCATGTTTGAAAAAACACAAAATGATCTCTTTAACATAAACGGCGACATATGGCAAGTCGCAAATAAATATCTTATTACTGAGGTTACCGATGGTTTAATTATTATTGATCAACACGTAGCACACGAAAGAATTCTGTTTGAAGAGGCTCTTATTGCTTTAGAAGGAGATGGTTTAACATCTCAAACTGTTTTATTTCCTGAAACGATTCAATTCCAACCTGATGAATATAATTCATTTTTGAATATTTTAAAGCATTTTGAAAAAATAGGATTTAAAGTCAGAGATTTTGGAAAAAATACAATAATAGTAGATGGATTGCCATCAAGTATTCCTTTGGGAAATGAGAGTAACTTGCTTAAAAATATATTAGATGAATATATGAAATATAAAGATAATGATACATCTTTCATTCACAACATTGCAGCATCCTACGCTTGTAAAGGTGCAATTAAAGCTGGGGATGCTTTAAATCAAGAAGAAATGCTTTCTTTAATTAATAAATTATTTTCAACAAATAACCCCTACTATTGTCCACATGGTAGACCAATTATAGTTCGTATGTCAGAGCATGAATTAGATAAAAGATTTGAAAGGAAGTAATAATGAATTCTTTTAAAAAATATATAGTTACCGGGCTTTTAGCCATATTACCTGCTGCATTCACTTGGATTATAATAGTTTATTTATATAACATTTTTACTAGTCCTGGATCATATGTAGTTACTTTAGTTTATAATTTTTTATATGGGAATCAATTTGAAATCAATGATTATATAATAAACTTTCTCAGCTTTTTATTCACATTACTATTTATATATGTATTTGGTTTTGTTACAAACAGATTTATTGGTAAATCATTAATCTCATTGTTTGATAGACTAGTATTAAAGATTCCTGTAGCAAAAACCATATATAAAACTATTAAACAACTTACCAATTCAATAGCTGATACTCAAGCTAATGCTTTTGAAAAAGTTGTTTCAATTGAATATCCAAAAAAAGGGATATGGACAATTGCTATGGTAACCGGGCAATCAGTAGATAAGAACAATAATGCATACTATCATTTATTTTTACCTACAACACCCAATCCTACATCAGGATTTATGCTTATTGTTAAAAAAAGTGATGTCATTGAATCAAGAATGAATGTGGAAGAAGGTTTGAAAACTATAATTTCTGGCGGTATGGTAGCGCCAGAAGTTAATGATTTGTAAAATGTCAATAATAAAATCAAATATAAAATTAGGAAACATATTCTTTAAATATAGAACTTACATACCTATTTTATTTATTTTTCCCCTTTTAATAATATCATCTATCAAACCTCAACTCTTTTTTAGAACGAATAACATTTGGTTAGCATTATGTTTTTTTGTCACATGTATTGGACAATGTATAAGAATATTTACTTTGGGTTATACTCCTAAAGGAACATCTGGTAGAAACACTGGCAGACAACTTGCAAGTTCATTAAATACAAAAGGTATATATTCAACTGTAAGACACCCGTTATATTTAGGTAATTATTTAATATGGCTTGGATTATTATTGTTTTTTTACAACATACATGCAGTTATATACATAACTTTTTGTTTTTATTTTTATTATCACAAAATCATGCTTGCAGAAGAGGATTTTTTAATTAAAAAGTTTAAAAGTGAATATATAGACTGGGCATCTAAAGTTCCAACCTTTTTACCAAACATATTTAAATATGAAAAAACAAAAACAAAATTTAATATTAGTAAAGTTTTATTTAGAGAATATTTAAATATTACTGCAATTTTTATTTCTTTTACATCAATGTCAGTATTTTCTCATCATTTGACAAAAAAAGAAAACTTCATTTATATGAATTTAAATTATGTAATTTTGTTTATTTTATCATTTTTTATTTTTGTTAGATTTTTTAAAAAAAATAAAAGATAAAATTATCTTATGTATATCAAATATGTGTTTTAAAATTACAGCCATTAATACATCATATAAGGGTAGAACATTTGGATATGTATAGTTCCATATTATGACTAATATTAACCAAATGGAATATTTTTCAATCAATTTATACTATCTAAAAGATTACCTATTTCTTTAGTAGATTTTACTTTCATAAACTTGCGTCTAAGTTTAGATGCACCATCGAATCCCTTTAAATACCAATTAAAATGTTTTTTTGTATAGTTAATACATACTTGTTCGTTTTTATCTTCAAGTAAAAGACTAAAATGTTCTTTGCATATGTTAATTCTATCTAATATTGTAACTGGTTTATTTTTTAGTCCATTTAATTTATTAAAAATTGATTCTAAAATCCATGGATTACCTAAAACAGCTCTTGCAATCATAATAGCATCACAATTTGTTTTATGAAACATTTTAATTGCGTCATCAGGATCTTTAATATCTCCATTACCAATAACTGGTATATTTACAGTTTCTTTTAATTCTCTAATTAACTCCCAATCAGCACATCCTTTAAAGGATTGTGATCTAGTTCTAGGATGTAAGGTTATTGCTTGAACTCCTAAACCTTCAAGCATTAAACCAGCCTCAGTAGATATTATTGAATTGGAGTCCCATCCAGCGCGCATTTTTACAGTTACGGGAATATCTGATGAATTTTTTATTACTTCTTTGACAATATCTTTCATCAAATTTTTGTCTTTTAATGCGCCTGATCCAGCCCCTTTATTAGCAATTTTTGGAACAGGGCAACCAAAGTTAATATCGATTATATCAGGATTAAATCGTTCTGAAATTAATTTAGCAGATTTTCCAATAATATCTGCTTCATCACCAAAAATTTGTACACCTAGTGGCCTTTCAATATCTGAAAATTTGATCATATCCAAGGTTTTTTGATTTTCTCTAATTATACCATTTGCGCTAACAAACTCTGTATACATCATTCCAGCGCCTTTTTTTTTGCATATTAATCTGAAAGGTCTATCTGTAACTCCTGCCATAGGAGCTAAAAAGATTGGATTATTTATTTGTAGACTACCAATTTTAAAACTATATTTCATTATAATTCCAATTTAACTAATTATTAACAATTTATAAAAAAAATATTTCGTAATTTATACTATAAAACAAAGGTAAAAAATGAATTTCTTATTCGCACAACAACAAGTTGAGGGTGGATCCAGTATAGCAATGTTTCTACCAATGATCCTAATTTTTGCAGTATTTTATTTTTTAATTTGGAGACCCCAGGCAAATGAAAGAAATAAACATGCACAAATGTTAAAAAAAATAAATAAGGGTGATCGAATAATTACTAGAGGTGGTATCCATGGTAAAATTGTAGATGTTCAGGGCAAAGATAAAAATCAATTAATCATTGAAATAGCAAATAATACTAATATAAAAGTACATAGGGCCTTTATTTCAGGTACTCAAGATTCTTTTAAGTTGCCAACTGATCAAAATTAACTATGCGAATTGTTTTATTTGGATCTTCAGATTTTTCTATACCAACATTAAAATATCTTCATAAATCAAATAATCAATTAGTTTCAGTTGTAGCTCCATTTGATAAACCAAAAGGTAGAGGGAAAAAAATTATTCCTTCAAATTTTAGTAAATATGCTATTGATAAAAAGTACTCCATAATAAGAATTAAAAATTTTTCAGATTCAAATATTGAATATGAACTAAAATTATTAAATGCAGACATCTTTGTAGTAGTAGCTTTTCAAAAAATACCTGACCATATATTAGATATCCCTCGAATTTGCTGTATAAATATACATCCATCATTATTACCTAAATATAGGGGTGCTGCACCTTTGCATTGGGCTATTATGAATGGGGATAAGAAGATTGGAATAAGTATTATTAAATTATCGTCAAAAATTGATGCTGGAAACATTCTAAAACAAAATACAATTGATTTTAGAGATAATGAAAATTTTGGTCATTTACATGATAAAACATCAAAAATTGGTGCTGAGTTATTATTAGAAACAATAGAAATTTTCAAACACAATAATTTATATCAAGGTTTAATACAAGATAATAAATTAGCAACTCTCGCAAGAAAACTTAAAAAAACAGATTATTTAATCAATTGGTCTGAAAATGGTACAAAGATTAAAAATAAAATTAGAGCTTTCTCACCACATCCTGGTGCGTACACTGTTCTAGATAACAAAAGATTAAAAATATTTGATGTAGAATATTACGACTTTAGTATAGATTTAATTTCACCTGGTAGCTTTATAATAAAAGATGATCAATTGATAGTAAAAACAAAGGATTCTTTTTTATCGATCTTGATTGTCCAAATGGAAGGGAAAAATAAGTTAGCTATCAAAGATTTTTTATCCGGCTTTAAATTTTGCGATTTTAAGTTTGAATAAAATTAATGAAAAAAATTATAGGGAAATTTCTCTTGCTATATTAATTCATAATTACAAAAATAAAACAAGACTTTATGAATCAATAGATTATTATTTTTCCAACTTAAATTTAGAAAAATCAGTCAAAAAAACATCTACTTATTTAGTTCAAGGGACCATAAGAGAATTAAGTAGTTTAGATATTGTTTTTGAAGATCTCATCAAAAAATACCACAAATCTATACCAATTGAAATCAAATACATATTAAGACTAGGATATTATCAAATCAAAAATATGTCATCACCAAATTATGCTATAGTTTCTTCTTATGTTGATATATCTAAAAAACATAATATTAAATTTC
This sequence comes from Fidelibacterota bacterium, assembly GCA_002704045.1. Taxonomy (GTDB): domain Bacteria; phylum Fidelibacterota; class Marinisomatia; order SCGC-AAA003-L08. Next base: position 306 of record PAFF01000042.1, on the reverse strand, counting down.
ATAAAATGGTAAATGCAGTTTTAAGAAAGGCCATCAATTATAAAATTAAATTTAAAAATCCAAATAATCATATCAAATCAAAGTTATTAAATCATCCATATTGGTTATACAGCAAATGGATAAGTGATAATTGCGAGCAATATGCTAAAAAAATGGCTATTTGGAATAATACTATACCATTGACATGGTTTAGAGTTAATAATTTAAGATACAATAACAAATCATTTATTTCTTATTTGAAATTAAACGATATATCATTTAAACAATATAACTATAATAATATATATTTTAATATAAATCAATCTT
>PAFF01000041.1 GCA_002704045.1 Fidelibacterota bacterium | reverse complement strand
CTTTTGATTTATAATAATTAACGTTATTCTTATAGTATATGATTGTATTTGTTTCATTATTTTCAAACATAAATATTTTTTTAGAATCATGTTTAATAATGTACCTAGTCCAATAACAGCATAAATTACAAAAGCCATCAAATTTAATTATGTTGTTGTGTTTATTTTTATTCAATAGATATTATTTTTTTGGTATATAAAGATCTGTTATAGATCCATTAAAAATTTCAGCTGAATTTACAATAGATTCAGATAGGGTAGGATGTGGATGGATAGTTAAGGATATATCTTCAACATCAGCGCACATTTCGATTGCTAGCGCACCCTCTGCTATCATGTCGCCAGCATTAGTACCAACAATGCCAATTCCTAAAATTTGTTTAGATACAGGATCATATAAGGTTTTAGTTTTACCTTCTGTCCTGTCTTTCGATATTGCTTTCCCACTTGCAGTCCAAGGAAATTCACCCTTTTCATAAGGTATATTTTTAGAATTTGCCTCAGTTTCCGTTAAACCAGCCCAAGCAATCTCAGGATCAGTAAAAATTACTGCAGGTATAGCTTTGGGGGAGTTTTCTGCGGGTAATCCAGCAATTCTTTCTGCTGCAACTTTACCTTCAAATGTAGCTTTATGTGCGAGCATTGGATCACCAACAATATCACCAATAGCATAAATATTATGTACATTTGTTTTCATAGTTTTATCAGTTAAAATAAATCCTTTATCATTCAATTTAACATTAGTATTTTCAAGGTTTAAATTTTTTGTATTAGGTGTTCTTCCTATAGAAACTAAGACTTTATCAGCTTGGATAGTATAATTGTTTCCATTAGAACTAAGTAATAATTGCAAATCATTTTTATTTGTTTTAATTTGATCAACTTTGGTTGACAAAATAATTTTTTTAAACTTCTTTCTTAGTATTTTTTCAAGGGGTCTAACTAAGTCAGGATCAGCCCCAGGTAGAAGGTTAGGCAAATATTCAATAATAGTTACTTCTGATCCTAACGAATGGTATATAGAGCCCATTTCTAAGCCAATATAACCTCCACCAATAATTGAAATTTTATTAGGAATATCATTAAGCTCAAGAGCTGATGTGGAATCCATTATCCTCTTATCATTTGGAAAAGTATTAATTTTCCTTGGAGAGGATCCAGTAGCAATGATACAATTTTCAAATTCTAAATTTATAGATTTATTTTTGGATTTTATTTCTAATTTATTATTAGATAAAAAAGTGGCATATCCATGAATGACATCAATTTTTCTAGCTTTTGCTAAACTACTGATACCATTGTTTAGTTTTTTGACAACTTCATTTTTCCATTTTTTTACTTTATAAATATCTATTTCAGGTTCTTGAAATGTAATACCCATTTTTTTTAAATGTAGAGATTCTTCCATAGATTTGCTTATATGAAGTAATGCTTTTGATGGTATACAGCCTACATTTAAACATACTCCTCCTAATTCATCGTTTTTTTCAATCAAAGTTGTTTTGAAACCAAGATCAGAAGCTCTGAATGCAGCGGCATAGCCTCCCGGACCTGCACCAATAACAACTACTTGTGTTTTTATATTGTTATTCATGTTTAAGACTTAATATGTTCTTTAATATTTGCTAAATTGTGACAAAAAGATTTGGTAAATCTTGCTGCTTCAGCACCATCTATAACCCGATGATCATATGTTAAAGATATTGGAAGCATAGTACGAGGTTCAAATTTACCATCAATAAAAAAAGGTTTAACTTTTGATTTTGAAATACCTATTATAGCAACCTCTGGTGGATTTACAATTGGCGTAAAATATGTGCCTCCTATTCCGCCTAAGCTTGATATAGTTATACAACTTCCCTGTAAATCCGATGGTTTTATTTGTTTATTTCTACATTTTTCAGAAAGTTCAGTAAGTTCATCCATAAGAGTAAAGACATCTTTTTGATTGACATTTTTTATAACTGGAACAATTAAACCATTTGGAGTATCAACAGCAATTCCTACATTGAAATATTTTTTTAGTATTAGATTTTTTTTAGAAGAGGTTAAACTTGAATTAAAATTTGGGTATTCTTTTAATAATGGTACCAATGCTTTTACAAAAAAAGGTAAAAAACTTATTTTTTTATTTTTTGTGTTTACTGATTTACGATAATCCGTTAATAATGAGATATCAGCTTCATCAAATTGAGTAACTTGTGGTATTGTAGACCAAGCATTACTTAATCTATTACCAGTTGTTATTTTTATTTTATTTAGTTTTTTATTTTTAACTGGACCAAAAATACTAAAATCAATATCTATTGCAGAGTTTGAAATTTGATTTTGTCCGCTTAAGATAGAACTTATATATTTTTCAACATCTTCTTTTAAAATTCGTCCCTTTCTGCCTGTTCCATTAACTAATGATAAATCACAACCCAATTTCCTAGCAAATCTTCTAACCGATGGGCTAGTATATATATGATTTGATATTTTATTATATTCATTTACTTCATCGTTTACTATACTATGATTTGTCAATGAAGAAGTTTTTATTTCATCGTCTTTTTTAGAGACATCTTGATTAATTATACTATCTTTAATAATATTGGAATCGTCTGAAAAATTAGTTGTTGTTTCAATGGATAAAATTTTTGATCCTGGCGATATTGTATCTTCTTTTTTTACATACATATCAATTATCTTACCATTTAAATTTATTGGTATTTCCATGGAAGCTTTTTCAGTTTCCACAGTAATTACTGTTTCATCTTTTGTAACATTATCACCTTGACTAACGTTGACTTCAGTAATAAGGACATTATCAATACCTTCACCAATATCTGGAAGAATAAATATATTATTACTTTGTTCTGGACTCACATTATTATTTACAAGAGATTTTTTGTTTTTTTGTGGCTTTTTTATATCAATTTCGATTAGCTCTGTTTTTGGCGATATTTCTTGTCCTATATCTATAAAGATGTTTTTAACTAGACCATTATGCTCAGAAGCAATTTCCATAGAAGCTTTTTCAGTTTCTACTGTTAAGATGATATCATCGATTTTTAAATCATCACCTTGTTTGATATTTATTTCGGTGACTTCAACATTTTCTATTCCCTCACCAAGATTTTGTAAAGTTATTTTTTTAAGCAAAATATTCTATTTTTTAATTGGATTTTCTTTTTTTGTATTAATATTATATTTTTTTAATGCATCTACAACTAAGCTAGCATTTATTTTCTTTTCTCTTTTTAAAGCGTCTAAGGCTGATATTACAATGTACTCTTTGTTAATTTCAAAATGCGATCTAAGATTTTGTCTTGTATCACTTCTACCAAATCCATCAGTTCCAAGTGCAGTAAAATATCTTTTTCTAATATAAGGAGAAACTTGTTCAGCAACTAGTTTAACATAGTCTGATACTGCAATAACAGGTCCATCGTGATTAGATAAAACTTTATTAATATAAGGTTGTTTATCTTTTTTATCGGGGTTTAATCTATTATATCTGTAAATATCTTCTCCATCACGTCTTAACTCACTGTAACTAGTTACTGACCAGATATCACTTGAGATTCCCCAGTCTTCTTGAAGGATTTTAGATGCTTCAATCACCTCATTTATTATTGATCCACTACCAAAAAGCTGTACTTTAATTTTGGAATTAGGACCTTCTTTGAATAAATATATACCTTTGATAATACCTTTTTCAACATTCTGCGGTATTGAAAAGTGTTCATAGTTTTCATTTTCTAAAGTTAAATAATAAAATATATCTTCGTTATCATAATACATTCTCTTGATACCATTTTGTATTATAATAGCTATCTCAAAAGCAAAAGCAGGATCGTAAGCTAATATGTTTGGTACAACTGATGCTTGTAATAAACTATGTCCATCCTGATGCTGTAATCCTTCACCATTCAATGTAGTTCTTCCAGCAGTTCCACCAATCAAAAAACCTCTTGTTCTCATGTCTGCAGCAGCCCAAATCAAATCTCCTATTCTTTGGAATCCAAACATTGAATAATAAATAAAAAATGGTATCATATGCTTATTTAAAGTACTGTGAGCTGTCCCAGCAGCAATAAAAGAGGACATTGCACCTGCTTCAGTAATACCCTCCTCTAAAATTTGACCCTTTTTATCTTCCTTATAGTATAAATATTGATCTGAGTCAACTGGATCATATTTTTGACCCTGATGAGAGTAAATCCCATGAGTCCTAAATAAAGGATCAATTCCAAAAGTTCTGGCTTCATCAGGTATTATTGGAACAATTTTATTACCTATATTTTTGTCTTTCAATAAATTTGAAAGCATTTTAACAAATGCCATGGTTGTAGAAAATTTCCTACCATCGCTGCCATTTAAAAAATCTTGAAAAATATCTAATTGCGGATATTTTATTTGCTCTATTATAGAATTTCTTTTGGGAATGAAACCACCCAACTTAGATCTTTGTTCAATTAAATACTTTATCTCATCACTATCTTTTGGAGGACAATAAAACGGAGCAGATACACATTCTTCATTAGATAGTGGTATATCAAAACGAGTTCTAAAGTTTATCAATTCTTTTTCATTTAACTCTTTTTGCTGATGAGTAATATTTCTACCTTCACCAGCTTCACCTAGACCATAGCCTTTGATAGTATGAGCTAAAATAACAGTAGGTTTTCCATTTGGAATTGTTGCACTATGATAAGCAGAGTATATTTTTTCTGGGTCGTGACCACCTAAATTTAAACTGTTAAGTTTATCATCTGAATAATTTTCGACAGTTTTTAATAATTCAGGATATTTCCCCCAAAAATCATTTCTAATGTAATTACCACCTTCAACAATGTACTTTAAGGCTTCTCCATCAAGTAAATCATTCATTCTTTCAATAAGTTTACCACTTTTATCTTGTTCAATGATTGGATCCCAATCATTGCCCCAAATTACTTTGATTACATTCCAACCTGCACCTCGAAAAGCGCCTTCAAGTTCTTGGATAATTTTTGAGTTACCTCTAACGGGTCCATCAAGTCGTTGTAAATTACAATTTACAACAAAAATTAAATTATCTAATTTTTCTCTAGCAGCAAGGGTTAACGCACCAAGAGATTCAGGTTCATCCATTTCTCCATCGCCCAAAAAGACCCAAACTTTCTTATTTTTAGTTTTTGCAATTTCCCTATCTTCAATATATCTTAGAAATCTTGCTTGATAAATTCCTTGTATAGCCGCGAGACCCATTGATACAGTAGCAAATTGCCAATAATTTGGCATAAGCCAGGGATGAGGATATGATGATAAGCCTGCGTCTTTTTGTAATTCTCTTCTAAAATTATGTAATTGCTTTTCATTAAATCTGCCTTCAAGAAAAGATCTAGCGTATATTCCTGGAGATGAATGTCCTTGGAAGTAAATCAAATCTGATCCATCAGCATGTTCTGGACCTTTGAAAAAATGATTAAATCCAACTTCTAAAAGAGTAGCTGAAGATGCATAAGATGAAATATGACCACCAATTCCATGGAAATTTCTATTTGCTTGTACAACCATAGCCATTGCATTCCATCTTATTAATGATGTTATACGCTTTTCTATAGCTATGTCCCCTGGATATTTTTTTTGTTGATTAGCTGATATCGTATTTATGTAATCAGTATTTGCGGAAAAAGGTATAGATATTCCATTCCTTTTTGTAAAAGTTATTAATTTTTGTAAAATAAAATGAGCGCGCTCTGTTCCCTCAGCTTCTATTAGAGCCTGCATTGATTCTAGCCACTCTTGTGTTTCTTGATTATTTATATCTTTCATTAAGCTTTAAATATTTACGTTTTAAGACATTATAATTTATTATTTTAGAGTTGTAAAAAAACATTAATAAAATAGAAATTTTAAAAAAATATTTCTAAGGTAATAACTTTATGTTTGTAGATTAATTATTATGAAAATTGCTTTCTTAACTTCTGGTGGTATAGCACCCTGTCTATCAGCATCAATTGGACATCTAATAGAATCTTACATTAATACTGGTAAAAAGTGTGAAATGATAGGTTATTTGAATGGATATAGAGGCCTTTTAGAAGGTAAAACTATTAGTTTTAATGAAAACGTGAAATTAAACTATAAAGTTTTATTTAACTTTGGTGGAAGTCCTATTGGTAATAGTAGGGTAAAATTAACAAACATAAAAGATTGTATTAAAAAGGGATATATTCAAAGAGGTGAAAATCCATTGAAAAAAGCTGCTCTACAATTAATAAAAGATAAAGTCGATATATTACATACAATTGGCGGTGATGATACAAATACTACAGCAGCTGATTTAGTGAAATATTTGAAAGAAAAAAAATATAATTTAACTGTTGTTGGATTACCTAAAACAATTGATAATGATGTCATTCCAATAAAACAATCATTAGGTGCATGGACCGCTGCAGAGCAAAGCGCTAATTTTTTTAAAAATATTGTTAACGAAAATACAACAAGTAGTAGAAATTTAATCATTCATGAAGTTATGGGAAGAAATTGTGGTTGGCTAACAGCATATTCTGCTTATTTGTATCAAAAATCTTTACAAGAAACAACTTTTCTTCCTGATATATTAGTATCAGATAATAGATGGAGTATTCATGCAATATACATACCTGAGATTAAAATAAATTTAGATTTTGAAATAATAAGATTAAAAAAGGTCATGGATAAAAATGATTGTGTAAATATTTTTTTAAGTGAGGGTGCAGGAATTTCAACTATTATTTCAGAAATTGAATCAGAGGGGCTTGAAGTAAAAAGAGATGCTTTTGGACATGTTCGATTAGATGAAATTAATCCGGGAAAATGGTACAGCAAAAAATTAGGAAAAAGTTTAAAAGCAGACAAGATATTAATACAAAAGAGTGGTTATTTTGCTAGATCAGCTTCACCAAATGAAAAAGATCTAGAATTAATTAAAAAAAGTTCTGAATTAGCTGTTAAAAACGCATTGAAAAAAAATAGTGGTGTAATAGGTAATGATGAAGAAAATAAAAATAAATTAAGTTGTATAAAATTCGATAGAATAAAAGGACATAAAGAATTCAACGTAGATACTGAATGGTTTAATTTACTTCTTAATGAAATTGGACAAAAATAATATATTAATTGGAGAAAAAATGAAATACAAAAATGATTTAGAAAAAAATGCAAAATTAATGGTTACCCCTGGCAAGGGTATATTAGCTGCAGATGAAAGTTCAGGTACAATAGCCAAAAGGTTGAATCAGATTAATATTGAATCATCATTTGAAAATAGATTAGCTTACAGAGATATGTTATTTACCACAACTGATTTAAATAAATATATAAGTGGAGTAATATTATTCGATGAGACTTTGAGACAAACTTTATACAATGGAAATTCAGTTCCTGATTATCTATCTCAGCTTGGTATATTGCCAGGTATAAAAGTTGACAAAGGAGCTCAACCTTTTGCATTGCATAATGAAGAATTTATTACAAATGGTCTTGATGGTTTATCAGCTAGATTAGAAGAATATAGAGGGCTCGGGGCTAAATTTGCTAAATGGAGAGCTGTTATTAAAATTGAAAACAATTTACCATCTAAAGCTTGTATTTACGCTAATGCTCATGCACTTGCAAGATATGCTGCTATTTGTCAAGACAATGGAATTGTACCAATCGTTGAACCAGAAGTATTAATGAATGGTAGTCACACCATTGAAAAATGTTATGATGTAACTAAATTAACACAAGAAATTGTTTTTAATGAGCTCGCAAAATTAGATGTAATGCTTGAAGGTATTATTCTCAAACCAAGTATGGTTATATCAGGCGATACTTGTGAATCACAAGCAAATCATGATTTAGTTGCTGAAATGACAGTTAAATGTTTGAAAGCAACAGTACCAGCTAATGTTCCAGGATGCGCCTTTTTGTCAGGAGGGCAAAGTGATGTTGATGCTACAGTTCACTTAAATTTAATGAATAAGAATAATGATCTACCTTGGAATTTAACATTTTCTTACGGTAGAGCTTTACAGCATCCTGCTATTATGAGCTGGAAGGGTAAGAAAGTAAATGTAAAAACCTCGCAAGAGATTCTTTTTCACAGATCCATGGTAAATGGTTTGGCATCAATAGGTGAATATAATTCATCTATGGAAGATAAAGTTTCATAATAAATGCAAAGTATACTAGAAAATTTTCTAGTAAATTTTGTTGACTTCATATGGGGAACACCACTTTTAGTGCTAATTTTAGGTGGTGGTTTCTATTTTACTTTATATTCGAGGTTTTTACCTTTTAAAAATTTTTTACATGGTATAAATGTCTTAAGGGGTAAATACGATAACAAAAACGATCCAGGTTTAATATCACATTTTCAAGCTTTATCAAGTGCATTAGCCAGTACTGTCGGTATGGGTAATATAAGTGGTGTAGCTGTAGCTTTGCATTTGGGAGGAGCTGGCGCTATTTTTTGGATGTGGATATCTGCCTTATTTGGTATGGCAACTAAATTTTTCACTTGTACTTTATCGATAATGTACAGAGAAAAAGATAATGAAGGTAAATTACAGGGTGGACCTATGTATGTAATTTCAAAGGGAATGGGTCCAAAATTTTTACCTCTGTCAATACTATTTAGTATTGCTGGATTATTTGGATGTTTATCATTATTTCAAATAAATCAATTAACCCAAGTATTTACTGATGAACTTGTAAATAATAATAGCTTTTTAATTCCAATATCTGCTAAAATATCAACATACTTATCAATTTTAGTTGATTTTACATTTAATGATCTATTTTTCATCAAAATTATAATAGGTATAATATCAGCTTTTACTGTTGGTTTTATAACATTCGGTGGTATTAAAAGAATTGGTTTATTTGCTTCGAGATTAGTACCTATTATGGTATTAATTTATTTTATTTTTGGACTTTTTATTATTGTGAAAAATTTTAATCTTG
>PAFF01000040.1 GCA_002704045.1 Fidelibacterota bacterium | reverse complement strand
AAGCAAATTATACATGATTCATGGAAACATAACATTATTGAAAATAATTATCAAAAAACAAAAGAATTTGGAAATAATGAAATCTTAGTAAAAAAAATTCATCTAAAAAAAGGTTTATATAAAATATTTATTCACATACAGGATGATGATAGTAAAAACAAGTGGACTATGAGTGAAACTGTATCCTTAAAAGGATATAATAAAATCAGTGATATTTTAGTCAATTATAAAGATGGTGGAAAATTTTATCCATTATTTGATAGATCTGCAAATAATATGGATTCTATTTATTGTTTTTTTCAATTAGATGATAAACAGGATATTGATAATTTGAAATTATTCATTGAAAATTTTGAAATTAATGATCTAATTGTAAATCCAATTAAAGGATCAGATAACTTTTTTAATCTAATTTTGCCAACAAGTCTAATAAATTTGAATGATCCAACTTTAATTTTTGATGTAGGAAGCTCAAAAAAAGAAGTGTCAATTAGATTTAAGCATAAAGATATAGATAAGCTATTTAAGGATCCTGATCTAATTCTTGAGGTAATGAATTATTACGGCTTTATTAATAATAAAAACTTAAAAAGTAAATCAATAGAAGATAAATATAAAATTATTAAAGATTATTGGATGGATAGAGACCCCACTGCTAGCACAGATAAAAATGAATTGATGAATGAATTTAATTCACGAGTTCAATACAGTATGGATAATTTTAGTGTACTAGGTCCCGGCTGGCGTTCAGATAGAGGTAATATATTGATTAATTATGGCTATCCTATAAATCAGGAAATTTCAAATTCAAACGATAATAGAAGTACTTTCTTAGTTTGGTATTTCCCCAACGGAAGAAAAGTCATTTTTATAGATCAAGACGGTTTTGAAGATTATAAGATATATAGAGAAGTCTATTGATAAAATAATTACTTTTGTTGATAATTATTTTAATTTTCAGCTAAATTAGTCATTGACAAAATCTCATAAAATTACAATATATGAAAAAAACATTATTAGAAGTTAAAAATTTAAAGAAATATTTTCCTATTAGATCAGGTTTTTTTTCAAAAATTAGTAGTCATGTTCAGGCTGTAGATGACATTACATTTGATTTATATGAAGGAGAAACATTGGGGCTTGTAGGAGAATCGGGATGTGGTAAAACAACTGCTGGTAGAACTATTTTAAAATTACTTGAGCCTAATTCAGGAAGTATAAAATTTATGGGAAACGAGATTTCACATTTAAACAAAAAGGAAATGCGTCCATATCGAAAAGATATGCAAATTATTTTTCAAGATCCCTATAGTTCACTAAATCCAAGAATGACAATTAGTAGTATGTTATCTGAAGCTTTAAAAATTCATAAAATTGTTCCAAAAGAGGATATACAAAAAGAGATAGTATCATTGTTAGATGTAGTTGGGTTACCTGCGTCTTATGCAAATAGATATCCGCATGAATTTTCTGGTGGTCAAAGACAAAGAATAGGAATCGCAAGAGCCTTATCGGTAAAACCTAAACTGATTATTTGTGACGAAGCCGTTTCAGCGTTGGATGTTTCAATTCAAGCTCAGATTATCAACTTATTAAAAGATTTACAAAAAGAATATAATTTGACCTATCTTTTTATATCACATGACTTATCTGTTGTTGAGCATATTTCAGACCGAGTTGCTGTTATGTATGCTGGTCAAATTCAGGAAATTGCAGATGTGAAAGAATTGTATCAAAATCCAATCCATCCATATACAAAAGCTCTCTTATCAGCTGTGCCAATCCCAAACCCAACTAAAAAATCCCAAAGAATAATTTTAAAAGGTGATGCGCCTTCACTAGTTGATATGGGTGATGATTGCAGATTTTGTAGTCGTTTTGATGATAATGAATGTGCTTCAGGAGTCTGTTTCATTGGTGGAAGCTCACGCAAAAATCAAGAATTGGTTGAGTTAAATCCTGAACATTTTGTTAGATGTCACAATGATCTAATGAAACAAAACAAAAACTAACTTTAGTATATGAATAATAAAGTAGCTTTTTATACTTTGGGATGCAAATTGAATTTTTCTGAAACATCTACAATTGCTAGAGAATTCATAGAAAATGGATATCAAAAAGTAAGTTTTGAAGATAATGCAAATTTTTATGTTTTAAATACTTGCACTGTTACTGAAAACGCTAATAAAGAGTGTAGAAAAATAATAAATAAAATTAGAAAAAAAAATTCTAATGCTCATATTTTAGTTACAGGATGCTATGCACAGCTAAAGCCAAAAGAAATTTTATCAATTCCTGGTGTCAATACTGTAGTTTCAAATTCAAATAAGCAAAATATATTTAAAATATTGAATAACGAATCTATTCAAAATGATATTTGTTATTCTGAAATTGATTCCAAAAGTTTTTTTAAATCCTATTCAAGCTCTGATAGAACAAGATCATTCTTGAAAATTCAAGATGGATGTGATTACAAATGTACATTTTGTACTATCCCAATGGCTAGAGGTGCTAGTAGAAATCAATCCATAATAGATACTGTTGCGCAAGCAAAAAAAATTATTAATTCTGGTGTAAATGAAATAGTCCTAACCGGAGTAAATATTGGAGATTTTGGTAATAGTACGGACGAAAACTTTTTTGATTTACTCAAGGCTTTAGAAAAAATCAATATGGAATTTAGAATTAGAATTTCTTCAATTGAACCAAATTTGCTTACAAAAAAAATTATTGATTTCATTTGTAGTTCAAATAAAATTGTACCTCACTTACATATACCATTGCAGTCAGGATCGAAAAAAATTTTAAAACTAATGAAGAGAAGATACAGTACATCTAAATACTTTGACCGCATTAGTTACCTAAAGAAAAAAAGTCCTGATATGTGTATTGGTGCAGATGTAATTGTTGGTTTCCCAGGTGAAGAAGAAGATGATTTTTCAGAAACATATGATTTTATAAAAAGTATGGATTTATCTTATCTGCATGTGTTTTCTTATTCAAATAGGGACAATACAGAATCTATAAATATGTTGAATCAAAATGATCCGCAAACTATAAAAAAAAGAAGTAAAATATTGAGAAATTATTCCCAAAAAATCAATTTCAAATTTATAAAATCTCAATTGTTTAAAAACAAAAATGTTTTATTTGAAACATATAAAGATGGACATCTATATGGATTGACAGAAAATTATATTAAATCTAAAATACCTGGCAGTCAGAAACATGTTAACAAGATAAGTGAAATTCAATTAGTTGATATAGAAAACAACCAAGCAATTGGTAGAGTAATCAATTAAGTGAATAAACCATTTATAGGCATTGCAGGAAATATTGGAGTTGGTAAAACAACTTTTACTACAAAAATCTCAAACATTTTAAATTTACATCCTTATTATGAATCAGTTATTGATAATCCATATCTGAATGATTTTTATAAAAATATGGATAGGTGGAGCTTTAATTTGCAAATATATTTTTTAAATCATCGATTTAGAGCCCATCAAGAGATGCTTAAGACCCAAAAAGGGATTATTCAAGATAGAACCATTTATGAAGATGTTGAAATTTTTGCAAAAAATTTATTTGAGATTGGACATCTTTCTAAAAGAGATTGGAAAAATTATAAGGACTTATTTGAACTAATGATACAGTTTATTAAAAGTCCTGATGTAATTATTTATTTGAGAGCATCTATGGATACATTATTAAATAGGATAAAAAATAGAGATCGAAAATGCGAAGAAAATATTGATCCAGAATATCTTTACAAGCTAAATATAGCATATGAAAAATGGATTAAGTCTCTTGATCCTAAAAATGTATTAGTTATAGATACAGATAATTTTAATATTTTCAATGATACTGATAAATTAGATAGTATTACCTCCAATATTGTAAAAAAGTTAAAAAATTACGACATCAAAGTAAATAAAAGATTTATAAAGGAATCTTAGTTTATGTTCATTTTTTGTATTTTTGCATCTGGTACAGGATCTAATTTTATAGAAATTCATAGATTTTCAAAAAAAAATTCAAATAAGATGAAAATCAATTTACTAATTTCAGATAAAATAGACTGTGGTGCTGTTGATTATGCTAAAAACAATAAAATTGACTACATTATTGTAAATGCGAAGCTGTTTCCTGATGTTAAAGATCAGGAATCTAGAATTTGTGAATCTTTAAAATTTTATAAAATTAATTTTATTGCCTTAGCTGGATATATTAAAAAAGTTCCAATTACAGTTATTAATGATTTTAAAAATAAAATTTTAAATATACATCCCTCTTTATTACCAAAATTTGGGGGAAAAGGATTTTATGGAATGAATGTACATAATGCAGTGATTCAATCTAAAGAATCGAAAACTGGAGTTACTATACATTTTGTTAATAAAGATTATGATAAAGGCCCAATTGTTTATCAAGAAGAAATTCCTGTGTATTCAAAGGATAACGCTGAAAAATTGTCTAAAAGAGTACTAAGATTAGAACATAAAACATACAAGAAAATTATTTCTTATTTAATTAATGATAAAATTATGTGGAATGGAAACAAACCAGAAATTAGAAAGATTTAAAATGACTAAAAAAGCATTAATAAGTGTGTCAGATAAAAAAAATCTAATAGAAATTGCATCTTTTCTAAATGAACATAATTATGAAATTTTTTCAACGGGTGGTACATTCAAAGAGATTAAAAAAAATAACATTCCTGTACACTCAATTGAAAATTATACTCAATCTAATGAAATTATGAATGGAAGAGTCAAAACCATTCACCCCAAAATTTTTGGTGGTATTTTAGCAGATAAAGGTAATCAAAATCATTTAGATGACCTGAAAAATATCAACGGTTATACATTTGATATTCTTATTGTTAATCTTTATCCGTTTTCAGAACAAGCAATAGAAAAAGAATTAGATGACAAAGAAGCTATTGAATTTATTGACATCGGAGGCCCATCTTTATTGAGAGCTGCCGCTAAAAATTTTAATAATATAATTGTTTTATCAAGTCCTAATCAATATGAATTTTTTATTGAAGAGTATAATAAATATGATGGTTTAATTGATTATTCATATAGAAAAAAATTAAGTATTGACGTTTTTAGATTGACAAGTAAATATGATCAATTAATTGCTAACTACTTATCAAATGATAAAAATATTTTACCAAAATCTATAAACTTGGATTTGAAAGTTTCTGATAGATTAAGATATGGTGAAAATCCACATCAAAAATCAGCATTTTATATACAAAATAATTCTAAAAAATCAATATGGTCCCAGGTTCACGGTAAACAACTATCTTACAATAATTATGCTGATATTGAAAGTGCATTTAATATTGTTGATGAGTTTAGTGAGAATGCTTGTTGTATAATTAAACATTCAAATCCTTGTGGTTTTAGTATTGATAAAAGTCCACTAAAAGCATATCAAAATGCCGTCCATTCAGATCCTCTAAGTTATTTTGGAGGAATTGTTGGATTTAATTTCAAAGTAGATCAAACTGTTGCAAAGGAATTGAATAAATCTTTTTTAGAGTGTATTGTTGCTCCAAGTTTTACAAAGAAGGCTTTAATTGATTTAAAACATAAAAAAAATTTGAGATTGCTCATCATGAATTCTAATGTAAAAAAAGAAAAATTATCTATAAAAAGTGTGGCAGGAGGATTTTTAGTTCAGGAAAAAGATCATTTGATTGATGATTTAAATAAAATTGAAGTTGTAACAAAAAGTAAGCCAAAGAAAAAAGATTTTAAAATATTTAATATAGGATTAAAATTGATAAAATATGTAAAATCAAATGGTATAATTTTTGTTAAAAATAAACAATTGATTGGCTTAGGTGCTGGACAAACATCTCGTGTTGATTCAGTAAAAATTGCAGTTAGAAAAGCAAAAGAGAACGGTTTTGAATTAAAAGGTGCAGTAATGTTTTCCGATGCTTTCTTTCCCTTTTCTGATGGCATAAAAATAGCATCTGATGTTGGAGTAAAAACTGTAATACAACCTGGTGGATCAATTAAAGATCAAGAAGTTATAGAATATGCAGATCAAGAAGGAATTGTGATGTGTTTTACTGGCAATCGTCATTTTTTTCATTAAAGAGGTAATATGTTTAGTAAATTTAATTTTTTTTCAAATTTAATTTCAGGTGATATAGCAATTGATTTAGGTACAGCAAATACTCTGATTTGGGCTAAGGGTCAAGGTATTTTAATTAATGAGCCATCAATTGTAGCATTTGATGAAGTTAATAATCAAGTAATAGCAGTAGGTCACGAAGCAAATGCAATGGTAGGAAAAACACCAGGAAACATTAAAACTATTAGGCCTCTAAAAGATGGTGTAATTGCTGATTTTAAAATGGCTGATGGCATGATTCAAGGTTTTGTAAGAAAAATGGAGTTAAGTAGGATTGCCAGACCTAGGATGGTTATTTGTATACCCTCAGGTGTAACTGATGTTGAACAACGTGCTGTAAAAGATTCAGCTATTAGAGCAAATGCAAGTGAGGTTCATCTTATTTATGAGCCTGTTGCAGCTGCAATTGGAATAGGCCTTGATATTAGCGTTCCTAGGGGTAATATGATTGTTGATATTGGTGGTGGTACAACTGAAATTGCTGTAATTTCATTGAATGATATTGTTGTTCAAGATAGTATTAGAATAGCAGGAGATGAGCAAGACAATTCTGTTATTAATTGGTTCAAAAATGAACATAAATTAGAAATTGGTTATAGGACAGCTGAAAAAATTAAAATTACAGTAGGAGCAGCTATAAGATCCAAAGAACAAAGGATTTCAGTAAAAGGAAGGGACTTAGTCTCAGGTATCCCCAAAACAATTGAAGTGCAGTCTGACGAAATCAGATTAGCAATTAAGGATACTATCACACATATTACTGAAGGTATTAGAAGGACTCTAGAGCGAACTCCCCCTGAATTATCATCAGATATAATTGATTATGGTATTGTTTTAACCGGTGGTGGTGCTCTTCTTAAAGGTTTTGATCAGCATATCAGAACTAAAACTGGCTTACCTGTTCATATTGCTGAGGAACCGCTTCTGTCTGTTGTAAAAGGTACAGGTTTAGTGCTTGAAAATTTAAAAAAATATAAAGATATTTTAATATAGCTTTGATTGGTATAATTAGGTATATCGTATATCAGAAAGATATATTTTTTCTTATTTTTGTTTTACTATTTTCTACAACCATTTTCTTATCAAATGACTCTGACCCTGTAAAAAAATTAAAAAATAATTTTACAAATTATTACACAAGCATACTTGGACCATTTTTCTGGTATAAAAGTGCTTTTGATTTAAAAGAGAAAAATGCTTCTTTAAATGAGAAAATAACAAGATTAGAACTAGAACAAAATCAACTCAATTCACTTTCGATTGAAAATAAAAAATTAAAAGAAATGTTAGATTATAAACAAAAAAATAATCTTGTTTTAAAATTAGGTGAAATAACTAGCCATAATATGTCTCCAACTATTAATAGTTTTTCTATTAATATTGGGAAAAACAATAATTTAGAATCAAACTTACCAGTTATTGATATGAATGGTATAATTGGTAAAATATTTTCTGTTCATAATAATAAATCTGTCATTCAAATTGTAACTGATAAAAATTTTAGAGTATCAATTCGCATTGGATCAAATCGAACTTTAGGTATTTTTGTTCCAACTCATTCGAAATATGGTATAATTGAAGGTGTGCCAAAAAGTCAAAAAGTTGAAATTGATGATATAGCGGTTACGTCAGGAATATCTGACATATATCCACCCAACATACCTGTTGCTAAAGTAATTTCATCTTATATTGACAATAATCAATTTTTTCAAAACATAACTGTAGAAATATTAGCTGATGTTTATAATCCAGATTTTGTGTTTGTCATAAAATGATATTCTTTAATATTATAATATTATTAATAGTATTTTTTTTTCAATCAATTTTTCCAGCTATTTATTTTCAATCATTTAAAATTTATCCTGATTTTCTTTTAATAATATTACTTTATTTTTCATTCAATAATACTAGGCTTGCTAGTATCTCAATAGGTTTTTGTATTGGTTTTATACAAGATCTTATTTCAGAAGTTGAGCTAATAGGTATTTATTCTTTTATTAAATCTTTAATTGGATATTTGTTTGGTTCATTGAAAAAATATGATGGATTTTATTCAAAAAAGATATTAAATATATTTATTTTTATAATTTTCACTATACATTTTTCAATTTATTATTTTGTAAAGTTTAATAATATTTTTGACATTATTATTTTTCTAAAATTAGTTTGCATTAATTCGATAATTAATATGCTTTTATATTTTATTTTACATAAAATTTTTCCTCTATTAGAAAAAAAGTAAATGCAAAATTTTAATTACAAAAGAAAAAGTACTATTTTAATTATGAATTTTTTTATTGGTATATTTTTTTTTATACTATTAATTAAGTACTTTCAGATTCAAATATTAAACCATCAAAAATATGTAAATAAATCAAGAAGGAATAGTATAAGGCAGGTAATTCAAAAAGCACCAAGAGGTATAATTTATGATAGAAATGGTATTGCAATAGTAGATAACAGGCCAATTTTTGATTTACAGTTGATTCCAGAAGATGTCAATAAAAATTTTGATTATCATTTGTTTAGTTCAATCACTGAGATCGATTCGAATTCAGTAAAATTAAAAGTCTTTAATAAAAAAAATAACATCAATAAATTTAAACCTATAACTATAAAAAGACATTTGAGTTATATTGAAATGTCGAGATTAAATGAAAATTTATTAAGTTTCCCTGGTATGTTGTTCTCTGAATTGCCTGCTAGAGTATATCCAAATAATTGTAAGCTATCTCACACATTGGGTTATTTAAGAGAAGTTAATGAGCAACAAATTTCAATTGAAAATTCGGTTTATAAATACGGTGATATAATTGGTACTGCAGGTATAGAAAAACAATATGAGGATGTATTGAGAGGTATAGATGGGGTAGAATTTCACATGGTTGATAAATTTGGAAGAGATCATGGTATTATTGATGATGAAATTAAATATAATAAAAAATCTGGTTCATCAATTCAACTTACAATTGATAGTGATCTTCAATTGTTTTGTGAAGAATTAATGTATGGTAAAAATGGAGCTTTAATTACAATGAACCCAATAAGCGGAGAAATAATATCTATTGTCAGTTCTCCTCAATTTGATTTGAATTCATTTATTGGACCAATCCCCTTTTCAACTTGGAATAATTGGAATAGGGATAAATCTAAACCATTAAATAATCGTGTAATAAATGGATATTATTCTCCTGGATCAATTTTTAAATTGGTAACAGCTGCCATGATCTTAGAAAATCCTTCAATTAATCATAATGAAAAAATTAATTGTTCTGGAAATTATAAATATTACGATGTTGATATGAATTGTTGGAATTTAGATGGTCATGGTGATGTAAATCTGAATGAAGCAATTAAATATTCATGTAATGTTTATTTCTATAAACTTATTCAAGAATTTAATTTAGATGATCTATTTAATATGTCAGAAAAAATGGGTTTTAATAAAAAAACTAATATTGATTTACCAAATGAATCTAGTGGAATCATACCTGATAAAAAATACATGAATCAAAAATATACAAGTAGAGGCTGGGCATTTGGAAATTTATTAAATTTTGTTATTGGACAGGGTGAAGTCATTACAACTCCAATTCAAATAGCTCAATTCATGAACATAATTGCTACAAAAGGAGAAACAAAAGAACCAAAGTTATTATTAAATTCAAAATCAAAAAATATTAAAGTAAATTTAAATGATAATTCTTGGAAATTTATACAGCAATCTCTTGAGGATGTGGTAAATCAAAAAGGTGGTACTGGTTTAAATACTAAAATCGATAAGGGAGGTATTGTTTCTGGGAAAACTGGTACAGTTGAAAATCCTCCTAACGAACCTCATTCTTGGTTTGCTGGCTACCTAAAAACTGAAGAAAATGATTTGCTATCTTTGGCTATTATTGTAGAAAACGGTGGTAAGGGTTCAGCTACAGCTACACCAATGGCAAAAAGAGTTTTTGAAAAATATGTTTCAATAAAACAATAATCAAATAATGCTAAATAAGTATTTCTTTTATAAAAAAAATATTGAACTAAAATGGATGATAATTTTACCTGTCTTAGTATTATTGTCAATTAGCTTGATAACACTTTACAGTACAAAAAGCTCAATTTCACTTATTGAATCAAATTTTTTTAAACAATGTATTTTCGTATTATTTGGATTTATAATTTTTTATATTCTACAGTATGTTAGAAATGTTTTTTTTTATGAAATGGCATATGTATTTTATTTCATTTTATTAATACTTTTGATTATCACATTGTTTATGCCCTCAAAATTTGGAGCGAGTAGATGGATCCTTGTTGGTCCAATTAGATTCCAACCGTCAGAGTTCGGAAAAATTATCATTGTATTTACCTTAAGTAAGTTTTTAGCTGATTATAAAAACAATATAAATGATTGGAAATTAATACCATTCACATTGCTTATTGCTTCTTTTCCTGCGATATTAATTTTCAAACAACCAGATTTAGGTACTTCAATTATTTTTCCAGCAGTAACATTTCCAATGCTATTATGGGCAGGAGTTAGACCATTTCATCTTTTTGTTGTAATATCACCAATATTAAGTATAATTGCTGCCTTTAATTTGAAGCTTTTCTATTCATGGATGTTTGTACTCATTTTGGTTATATTCCTAAGTCAACCCAAGGTCAAAAATGGTATTGTTTTATTCATAATTAATTTATTTTTTGGAACATTATCCTCATTTTTGTGGAATAACTTATACGCTCATCAAAGAAATAGAATTTTGACATTTTTAGATCCAACAAGCGATCCTTTGGGTGCTGGCTATCAAATTATTCAATCAATTACTGCTATAGGTTCTGGAGGTTTTCTTGGCAAGGGTTTTGGGCAGGGCTCTCAAACGCATTTGAGATTTTTACCTGTAAGAGATAGCGATTTCATAATTTCAGTAATTGGGGAAGAGTTTGGTTTTATTTTAATATTTATTGTTTTTGCAACATTTTATTTTTTGCTTTATAATATCATAAATAGTTCAAGTAAGCTAAATAATAAATTTGGTAGTTTTGCACTTATCGGTTTTGTATCAACTATTTTTTTTCATGTAATTATTAATATGGGGATGGTTGTTAGTTTGTTTCCTGTAACAGGCTTACCATTGCCTTTTATAAGTTACGGTGGAACTTTTCTTTTGACAATGATTGCTATAATTTCAATTATAAACAATATTATAAGCAGTGATATAGAAGTTTAAATGTTTTATATGGATTATAATAAAAAAATAATATTAAATTACCAGGTGTTTTTGTTAAAACAAAGCTGCTATCTTTTATTTAAGTAAGCATTATGAGAATTAAATCTAAATTTATAATTAAAATATTAAATCTGTTATTTATTCTTTTAGTAACGAACCAGTGTTCTCAAGTACCCAATCCAGTTTCTAATAAAAAAACAAATGAATCCAACGATTATCTTTTGAATAGTAGTGCTTACGAAAAGTCTCGAGAAAACAGTAGAGAAATTAAAAAGATTAAAGCCTCTTACCTCAAACAGAATGAATATATAGATTCTTTATTCTACATTGTTGAAGTTTTAGTAAAAGAAACAAATAAACAAAATAATGTAATTGAGGAACTGAAGGCGGCTTTTTTGAATGACCTGAGCGTGTTCAGAGATGATTATAATTCTACAACAGATAGTATTTATATTGAATTGACAAACAATTTAGTAAGAGTAGATAACAAGATTAGTATACTTGAAGATAGGGCATCTTATACAGATAGTACAAATTTTGAAATATTAAACATGCTGGTAATGTTTGAGAATAAAATTACATCACTAACTGATAGTTATAGAGAAATATCACAATTAAAAACACTTGGAAATCTTGGCAACAAAGATCTTACTGATACAGAATTTAGAGAAAAGTATATTGAAGGTTTATCATTATATCAAAATAGTGACTACAAACAATCTCTCGAAATATTTCAAGATTTGATTGTGATTGATAAAAATCACGATTTATCAGACAATTGTCAATATTGGATTGGTGAGATATATTATGGTAATAAAGATTTTAGAAGAAGCATTAAAGAGTTTGAGAAAGTTTTTAATTTTAAGGATTCCAACAAATCAGATGATTCACAATATAAATTAGGCCTCTGTTACATAAATATTGGTAATAAAAGCAGAGCAAAGGATGAGTTTCAGCGGCTGATTGACTTGTATCCTAACAGTGAGTATTTTCAGAAAACTAGACAATGGTTGTTGAAATTATAATTTGATGCCTTTAAAAATATTTTATATATCATCCGAAGTAGATCCTTTTTCAAGTTCTTACATATTATCAAAAATTTCAAGAAAAATTGCAGTTAAATTTCAAGATAATCCAGATATTGAAATAAGGCTTTTACATCCTAAATATGGTTTTATTAGCGAGCGAAAATACATATTAAGAGAAGTAATTAGGCTAAGGGATTTTCCAGTTTCATTCGATAATAAAGAAAAATTAGTAAGTATAAAATCTGCTTTTATTCCAGAATCTAGAGCTCAGATATATTTCCTCGAAGATGAAAATTATTTCAAGCCTGTTCCTGAGCTACTTTATAAGTCAAGAAACGGTAGATTGTTTAAAGATAACAATGAGAAATTTCTTTTGTTTTCCAAAGTAGCATTAGAAACATTAAAGCAACTTCTATGGAAACCTGATCTGATTGTGTGTAATGATTGGCAAACCTCTTTAATACCACAAATTTTCAAGAATGAATATTCAAATGACACATTTTTTGAAAATACTAGGATAGTTTTTAATTTGTTTTCAATAAACGAAAATAGATATTACACGAATAAATCCCTTTCAAAGGTTAATATAGGTTTAGAAAAAAATAAATCAAAAGAAATTGATTCCATTTTAAGTGCAATTAAATTTTCTGATAAAACTATCTGTTTTGATCAAGATGACAATCTATCTGCAAAAATAAAAGATGAAACGCAAATTTCAAAACAGCTTAGTAAATCAAATCATAATTTTATCAAAATTCCTAATTCTCCAAGTTTTTCTGATTGGAAAGAAGTAGTATCAACATTTCATAAAAATTTAGTTGAGTTTTAATTAGCATTTATCAATATGAAAGTAAAAAATTATTATTTTATAATAATAAGTTTAATTTTTGTTTATCAATGTGAAAATGAACCAATAAATGTAGAATTAGATGATCAAGGCTATCAATTTGACTCATTCAATACTAAAACAACTAATTTTCAAACAATTCAACAGCCTAATATCTTGGGTAAAAGTGCTAAAATATACTTAGGTCCTTTAGAAACCAAAAAAAGCTATGGATTAGTTCAAATAAAAGGTAATGTTTTT
>PAFF01000039.1 GCA_002704045.1 Fidelibacterota bacterium | reverse complement strand
TTCTAGAACTGTCGCTATTAATAAAGTTTGGTAAATTAATGTGTGGTGTATTAAATAATCTTGTTATGTTTTTATTAAATAATTTTTTCAAAGTATAATCTTTTTCAAATAAAATATATCTATCACCTCTTGCCCAACCAACATCATTTAATTCAAAATTATCATACCTTATTGAGTAAATAATTTTATCATCAAGAGCAAATTCTATGTTATAAATTCCGTAGGAAAATGGTTGTAAGTCAATCTTATCAAAAACACTTATTCCCATCCCAAAAAGTCCATTAACTGATATTGTATCTTTTAAAAAATAGTTTTTATCGTCTTCGATCCATAATCCATTACTATCTTTACAATCAATTTTATTATCGTAATCAAGTTTTTCACCAGAAACTATATTTTTACAAATTGATAATTTTTTTAATGGGAATAATCTGGGTGAATTATAACCATTAATTTTTGTGTTTTCAGATAGAGGAATAAATGCAAGGGTATCCGCAATGGGGGGAGAAGTGTCTACAATATCTAAATTTGTCAAAAGAGGATTTATAGGTTTACCATTTTTATCACGTATTTCAAAGTGTAAGTGTGGTCCAGAGATTGTACCTGTGTCTCCAGTATAACCAATAACTTCACCTCGCCTTACTGGATACGCATTTTTTTCGAAATAGTGATCAATTTCATATTTGTTGTAAAATTTTTGTAGAGATGTAACGGTTTCTTTTATTTTGTCAGGGAAGTCACTGAGATGAGCGTAAAGAGCTTGATCGCCATTTTTTAATCTAATATAAATTGCTTTACCATAACCACTAGAACTGGTTCTGATACGTTCAATATATCCAGAATCAATTGAATAAATCTTTTTACCATTAACACCGTATGTTCTTATATCAATTCCAGCGTGGTATCTTCTTGGTCTATTATCTCCAAATACACCGGTTATAGTCTTACTTGCCTCAGTTGGCCACAAGTAGTATTGAGTTTGCGACATATCTAAGAAAAGAGTGATATGTAAACAAAAAACAATATATTTTTTTATCATATTTTTGTAATTAATTATCAAGATAAATATTTATGTTTGTAAATTATGTAACTTAGTGAGTTTGAAACTACAAATATTAAAAGCAAAAATACATTTATTTTCCAAAACTGGTAAAATAGGTAAACTTCACTCTTCTTTTAATTTATCATCAAATGGTATTAATTTGAAAAATATTTTAATTTGTTTTCCAACTGATGAAGCATCATTTAGAGTAGCTGCATATAGTTTTAGAAAAGTGCAAGAAACAATTTTAAAAGAAACAAATTTAATATTTTTAGTTCCACAAAAATACAGAAAATTATTACATTTTAATTATGGACGAATATTTACATATCAACTTAAAAAAGAACATGATATGATATTCTCTGAAAAAGAGGTGAGAAATATTATAAAAAATACGAAATTTGATATGATTATCGATTTGAATTCAAAATTTAATCTTTCCCTATCTCAATTAATTAGTTTAATTCCATCTAAATATAAGGTTGGATTTCATTCTGAATTTTCAGATTGGTTTTACAATATTCAGTTTAATATTTCAAAGGATAGTTTTTTAGAAAAGGGATATAGTCAAATTAAATCATTATTAAAAACAGTATGAATTACATTCTATTTGAAGATCAAAACAGCAAATTTTTAGATCCGTTTTCGTTAACTCATCCACTTTTTGAATTGAGATGTGGAATGTTTAACAACTTGGAAAGGGTTATAAATTGTTTAAGTAAAGATGATGAGTTAATATTAATAGTCAGAGAAGAAATGCAGGAATTAGTAAGGTTTAAATATCCTGCTTTTAATGTTAATCCTAAATTTATTCCAAAAGGAATTTTTATTAATGCATCGTGTATTTGGAATGAATCACTTTTGAATTACATAAATGATAGTAAGGTATATGTCAAAAACAATGTATTAGTATCTGCTAATTCAGATGATGAGATTAGTATTGAAAAATTAAATGATTTTTTCAATACTAGTATTCAGATTCACTCAAGCATCGATATATGCTATATTAAATATTTATGGGATGCAATATACCAAGGTCATGAACAAATTAAAAAAGATTTTAATTTTTTTTCAAACCAGAAATTAGGTTTCATTCATTCCTCAGTCATTATAGAAAATGATGAATCTGTCTACTTGGGTAATGATTCTTTCGTTGGAGCTGGATCAGTTTTAGATGCAACTAACGGACCGATTGTGATTGATAAAAATGTTAATATAGATATAGGTTCGTTAATTAAGGGACCAGTTTATATTGGTGCAAACAGTGTGGTTAATCCTGGATCAAAATTGAGAGGTAATGTTGTTTTAGGTCCTGTTTGTAAAGTAGGGGGAGAAATAGAAGATTCAATTATTCAAGGTTTTAGTAACAAGCAACATGATGGTTTTTTAGGACATTCCTATATTTGCGAATGGGTTAATCTTGGTGCCAATACTAACAATAGTAATTTGAAAAATAATTATGGTAAAATACGTTTTGGCATACCAGGGAAAGAAATTAAAACTGAAAAACAATTTATCGGTGTTATGATTGGAGATTATTCAAAAACAGGAATATCGACCATGTTTAATACTGGAACATATGTTGGAGTTGGAGCTAATATTTTTGGTGGCGGATTTCAAGATAAAATAATTGAATCATTTAAATGGGGAAAAAATGATGTTACAGATTTGGAAAAATTTTTAAAAACTAGTAATATAATTAAATCAAGACGAAATCATATACTACATCGATCGGAAAAAAAGCTTTTATCAAGCATTTATAAGAAAAAATAATATATTTTCTTGATTTGATTAATCACTCCCTGTATATTGGCTAGCTTATAAAAGGAAGAAATTATGGATTTTGAAGGAATAGTTTGTCCAGCATGTGCTTTCTCACTTAATGAGGAAATGTTGGAAAAACATTTAAAGTGTCCAAATTGTGGAACAAACTTAAAACAAAAAAAATTCTTAGGATTTTTAGAATACCTTATGATGCAAGGAATTGTTTCTAATTTAGATTTTTTTGATGAAGATTTATATAATGATGAAAGAAAAATGGATGAACACAGAGAACTATTAGATGAAACTGATCCAAATGAATACGAAGACAAATCTGAACAATTTGAAAGATATGAAGATAGTGTTAATACCGATAAAAATATTACCGACGAATCAGAATTTAGAGCTTGGGATGGCGTAGAAGACGATTGGCAAGAATTTAATAAAAAGAAAGACG
This sequence comes from Fidelibacterota bacterium, assembly GCA_002704045.1. GTDB lineage: Bacteria > Fidelibacterota > Marinisomatia > SCGC-AAA003-L08. The sequence continues at coordinate 26,204 of PAFF01000039.1, read as the reverse complement.
AAAAATAATTATTATGGAAAAAGAAAACAAAAAAAGACAGCTAAAAATTGAATTAGATGAAAATTCTAGCCAAGGAGAATATGTTAACTTTGCAGTAGTTAGTCACTCTCCCGCGGAATTTATATTAGATTTTATTAGAATGTTACCTGGTATGCCAAAAGCTAAAGTAAAATCTAGAATGATTATGGCTCCATCAAATGCAAAATCATTAGTTATGATATTACAAGATAATATAAAAAAGTATGAAGATAAATTTGGTGAAATTAAAATTAATAAAAGTAAAAATATAAATTTCCCAGGCTTTAAGGCTCCTGATGATACTCTACCCAATTAGTTGTTATTTTTATTAAGATACTAGCAAATAGTATTCCAATAAACATACCAGCCAAAATATCTAAAGGAAAGTGAACTCCTATATATATTCTTGAGAACATAATAATAAATCCTACAAACCAAAAAATATTCTTCTTTGAATAATATATATAACTGAAGATAGTTGCAATTGCAGAAATATTAGCAGCATGATTTGATGGAAAAGATTTATTTTTCCCACCAGAACCTCCAAGATTATTGACCAATTCTGTGCCAAAATAGTACCAAGGTCTTTCTCTGAGATTATAATTTTTTATGAATAGTCCAAATTGATCGCTGAGTAATATAACTAAAGGAATTAGAATAATTAGTTTATATCTATTTTCCTTATCTTTTATAGATAACATAATCCAGCATAATAGTATTGGTAAAATCCAATATTTAGGATTATCAAAAAGGGGCATTATATAATCAAAGATTGGATTTGATAATTCGCGATTTATAAACATAAATAGTTTATGATCAAGGTATACAATGTAATCTAGCATATGTTTTATACTAAAGAGAAGTTGACAGTCTTAATGTAATTTGTCTTCCAAGTTTTGCACCACCAACTAATTCACGATGCATATTATTAAAAATATTCATTGCTGATAGGTTAAGTGCAAGATGACTGTTTATATCAAAATTATATAATACATCAACAAGATCATATGGTCCTATGTTACCAGCCCATATACCATCTTTCCACTCAAATTTATCTACATGTCTATAATTGACAGCAAATCCACCGAATTTAGAATCCCATTTAAAGCCAAAATTATATTTTAGTTTTGGAGCATTAATAGGATCATCTCTTTTTGTAAGTTCATTGTAATATTTAGTAGAATTATACCAGGCAATGTTACCATCGATAATTATTTTATCTGTCAAGAAATGTGTAAATCCAATGTCCAGACCTTGCATCCATACATTACCATAGTTGAGATAACTAAGGATTACATTTGGAGGCGATTTTGTTACTCCTCTAATGTAGTTGTATGTTCCATCTTCATTTTCAAGCGTTGATAACACTTGTTCAGCTTCATCCAAACCTCCCTGAACACTCCATTCATCAACTCCAACTGAATTAAAATAATATGTATATAAACTATCACCGGTTGCTGTTTCATATCCTGCAATAGTAGGAATTTGAGAACCATTAAAGTTCAGTTCGTGTGGGTGCAAAAATTGAGTTTCTCCATTTTCATCAATGTATGTGAAACCCCATTCGCCTGGATCAATAGGATTTCCATCATTATTACTGTCACTTTCCCAACCTGCAGTTTCTGCCCAAGTAGTCCAATCATTGTCGTCATCTAAACCATTCCAAGCAGTGCTGTAGGGATGAAAAGAACCAATTGTATCTGTTGGCATAGTTCCCATAAAATTTAAATTATCATAATCAAGTTCAGTGTCATTAAATAGGTGATCATCAACTTCAGAGGTTCTTTGGATAATTGTTGGTGTAATAATTGTAGCAGAACTAAAAAAGTCTGTATAATTACTTATATAATAATCTGCTGTTAGAACTGTTTTTAATCCTACCCTTCCTTTGAAACCAAGTTCAAATGTTTGTATTTGTTCAGATTTGATTGGTTCTACATCAGGTATGTTCAGAGATTCAATTGGAGTATATAAAACACCATCACCATTTAATTCAGAAATGTATACCAAAAATTTACTTGTATCTAAAGGAATGTAGTCTACTGGTGCACCTGAACCTGAAAAATTAAAAAAGAATGGTGCATTTTGAATTCTATCTTGGTAACATTGACCAATGTCAGCGCAATTTTCTGATTCATCTTCGAAATAGTTTCCTACACTTTGAGCTATTCCATTTCCATCATAATAGATTGGTGGTGAGATATCTTTTGTGTAGATATCATTTGGAGTTGTTCTGTAATATGGTGAGCCATCTTTGTTACCTTTAAAGTATACATCAAAAATGTTAAGTTTACCTATATACAAATCTTGATGCAATGTATTAACAGTAGGAACATTATAAGCTCTACCATAAGTAGCTCTAAAAGAAAATTTATCATTAGGATCATACATAAGACCAATTTTAGGACCTATTTTCACTCCATCATCTAAATGTTCATGGTAATCAAATCGAGAAGCGAGAATGAGTTCAAGTTTTTTATCGGATGTAAGATACGTTTTTGATTGAAAATAAAAACCTAGCTCATAGGAATCAACATCGTTATATTCATCTTCTTCATCTACACCTTCGCCTGATTCATCAATTAAACCATTGTTATTATTATCAATTCCATCAAACGCTTTTTCACCAGGTTCACCAATATCATCAATGATACCATTATTATCATCATCAATACCATTTGTTTGTAATGCATAGCTATCACCATCATTATCATATCCATTTGGACCATCATTTAAAATAGTACCGAAAGTCTCAGGAGCAGTTTCAAAATAATCAATTCCCCAAATGATTTTAGTATTCATTAATTGAAAATTGCTCGTATTAAAAAAATCATTAACATTAAAATTATGTTGAATTTGGGCAGCATAATTTTTTGAAGCATCTTTTATTTTATTACCTAGACCATAACCCCTTGTTTGACCAGAGTTCCCTTTATTAAGGTATGCCTGAGCAAACCAATTTTTATACCTTGATCGCAATTGATAATAGTCATATTTATATCCTTCACTTAAGAATCTTCCAATACCGGTTACTTGTTGAGTTTTTACCCAAGAAGATCCTGATTGTATACTTAAATTAAAATCATTATTTGGATCATAATCTATTCTTATTTCACCCTTTAAATTTTTAACTTCAAAATCAGGATAGTCTGATACTCCATCACCATTTGCATCTGTAACAATATCCCAATTGTGTTGATAATCTCCTTCTTTACCATATTTTCCATCACCTGAATCTAATATTCCGTCTTTTTCGCCTGTATCGTAAGGACGTAATATATAATCACTTTCTCCTGGATCTTGTCCTGGATAGTTATCATCGCCGGGACAGAGTCCATCATTACCACAATCCAGAATTACCTCTCCAACATCCCATATACCATTTGCTATAGGCCAAACATCTTGATCTTGGTTCAAGTAATTTTGATCATTAATACTAATATCATATTGGTCAGTGAGATAATCTGGTACACCATCACCATTATCTACCCATCTATCACCAGGTTCCCATTCACCATTGCATTCACCCGTGTCAGCATAGCCTGGATAATTTGGATTCGAAATAAAACCACTACATTTACCTTCTCCAAATAAAAGATAAGGACATTCCCCATCTAATCCACAATCTTGAATATCAGTACCATTATTATTTAATGATTCACCAATTTGGAATTCTAAATCACCAGCTTTATCAATAAAAGGATCTCCAGGAAGACCATCAATACCATAATCAAATACCCATGTATCAAATATTGGAGTAAAATTGTCCTCATCCCATTTGTAGTCTCCGTAAATGTGGCAATTTTGATCAGGAACACCTAAATTCCCAATTGCACAATCAGAATAATCATAATTTTCATCGTGAAAAGGATTTAGGTCTCCATTAGGAAAGTATTGATTAACTCTCCCATTGAATACCAGTAGATTCCCTTGTAAGTTTGTTAGCGTCCTTGATGATCCATCAGAGTTTGTTCGTTCGTGAACATCATCAATAAGACCATTACCATCGTTGTCAACACCATCTGCCCATTGATCAGTTTCATAATCAATGTTTTCATCAATTATTCCATCACCGTCATTATCTATACCATCAGCAATAAAATAGTCTTCATCAGTTTGACCATCTCCATCATCATCATAACCATTGTACCAGTCTTCACCCATAACTCCATCATTATCTGGATCACCCGTATTCATTGCTTCACCATCTCCAATTAAAACGGAATCTCCAAATATATTAGCCTCCCAAATACCATCATTTATATCATTACCTTGGGAGCTAACATTACTCCAAGGATTATTATCTTTTCCATCATTTTTTCTAGAAGGATGTCCAACAATAGGTGCTCTATGTACAAACCATTCTTCCTCCGATATATATGGCCATTCTTGTGCGCGCATAGCACCACCAGAAATTTTCATGCTCCAATTATTGAATTTTTTAGCCCATCTCCCATCGATTTTTAAAAGATCTCTATCATCATTTGTTCCAGAAATATTTAAAATAAATCCTTCACTTTTAGCAGGTGATTTGCTAGTAATATTTACAACACCACTATGAGCATTTGCGCCATAAAGAGCTGTTGAAGGACCAAGAACAACTTCAATATTTTCAACATCTTCTGTTGATTGTGGAATTGCACTATAGTTTATAGCTCTAAGTGCTGGGATGTTGGCTACACGACCATCTGTTAGGGTAAGTAATCTTGTGCTAAAACTGCTATTGAAACCTCTAATAGATATAGCATAATTATCAACGCCGCTAGCAGTATAATCAACTCCTTTTAATCCCTTTAAAAAAGAACCTAAATTTGCAGATGCTTCTCTTCTAATTTCTCTTGAACTTATAATTTCCATTGAAGCTGGAGCTTCTGTAATTTTTTCTTTTCTTTGTGTACCAGTTACAGTTGTTTCTTGAAGCTGAATAGCTGATGGGCTTATGTCAAAATTATATGTATAATTTTGATCTGCTTTAACTTTAATAATTTTTTTTTGATTTTCATATCCTATATAAAGTACTGAAACAGAATATTCACCAATGGGAATATTTTGAATTTTATAAAATCCATCTAAATCAGTAGCACTACCCAAGGTTGTACTGGATGTTGGATTTTGTGTTTTTTCTAGAATCACATTAGCACCGGTTAACGGATCTCCAGAATTCAGATCTTTAACATAACCTGATAATATTGATCCTTTAGAAAAAAGGAAATTGAGTGATATTAATATTATAAAAAATGTATAGTTAATTTTTTTCAAAGTTATTTCCTACAAAATTTTTAAATGAACGAATTTTAATTAGAGATTGATAGGGGTATTTTAAAAAGTTTTTTTATAAATAAAGCAGCCCCTTAACAGGGGCTGCTTTAAAAATATAATTAAATACTATATTATTTTATTAACATTACTTTTTGAACACTTGTAGCTGTTCCTACTTTGGTTTTAATAAAGTATAAACCGCTAGGTACATCAGAAGCATTCCAAGTCAATGAATAAGAATTAGCACTTAAATTGTCATTAACTAATACATCTGTTAATTGACCCATAACATTGTAGACGCTAATATTAACATTAGAGTCTGTATTTAAATCTAATTTAAGATTTGTTGATGGGTTAAATGGATTAGGATATGCAGCACTAACTTCAAACTCAAATGGTGTTTCAACATTAACATTGATATAACCATCATTAGTAGCTGCTAAAACTTCATCTATTGTGTAATCACCTGAAGCAGTAAATAATTCACCTACTGGAGCAACTACAATTAGAGTAGTTTTGTTACCAGAAGTTTTATAATCTGCAACCATAGCGTTAGATGTCATTTCAATCTTAAAATTATCTGTATGAGATAAAGTCATTTGAACAGCACCTACAAAGCCATTTGAATCCATTAGTACAGAGTTATCTGAAGTTTTGATTGTAGCGGATGTTGCGTTATCAGCTGATCTTCCATTTAATATTTCAGAAACAATCGCAACTACATCAACTACATCAATAGTACCATCACCGCTGATATCAGCGTTTGTTAGAGATTCGCCTTCAAGAGTTGTGTTTCCTAAAATGTGACCAACTACAGCAACAACATCAACAACGTCAATGTTACCATCAAGGTTAACATCACCAGCTAAACTACTTGAAACTTCATAGAAGTCAATGTAAACCTGACGCTCTTCAATAACTTTGAAGCATTGTGCAGGGTGGTTAAAAACTAGTCTTCCCATACAATCAGATAAATCACCATCTGCTAAACAACTTGGATCAAAATCCATCATTGTATCATCAAGTGTACAAGTTCCATCTTCATCTGCTGCTAAGCATGGTAATGTTGATTCTGGTACACCGTCACCATCAGAATCCATATTTCCAGCCATAACCATTAAAGTATGCCAAGTAACCATTGGACCCGCTAATCCACCTAAAGATGAAAGTGTAGGATTCAAAATATATCCCATATCAACTGATACAACTTCGATACATCCTGCTGGATAAGCTGCAGATAAATCACCAAAAGCTGGGTAGTTTAGTGCTTGGTATCCATCATTTGCAGCAGCAGGAACACAAGCAGCATTAATGTTAGAAGAAGGGATAGCACCTAGACCTAAGATTCTGTCTAATGGTGTTCCGTCTCCGTCTTCATCCCATCCATCTTCAGGAAATAAAATATCACCAAAACCACTTTGAGAAACTACACCATCAATAGCGTGCCATTCCATGTAAATGTCAGCTGCAGGTAGATCTGGGACACCATCAGGAACTAGCTCACCTGTAGTAGAGTTAAACATATCCACCCAAGGAACTGTTTGATCAGTGATATATCCCTGAGCAAAACCTGGTAAGTCAGGAGTTCCATCACCATCTAAATCGATAAGTGTTGGTTCTTCTGGGAAATAGTCAAATAATTCAGATTCGTATAAAGCAAAAGTACCAATAGGTAATTGGTCACCTGTTGGTAAACAAACACCAGGCTCAACAAAATCTAAGCAAGAGTCAGCACATCCAAATTGTTCATCTGGTGTTGATGAACAAAATCCATTTGCTTCTTCTTCAGTGTATCCATAATTTGCCATGACATATCCAACACAGAAATCCATACAGTCTAAACAAGCAGTACCTGTTCCGCAAGGATTGCCGTAATTTGAACAGCCATCAGCTGCCTCACCATTTGAACAAGCCCAAGCAAAGTTTTGTACATATGGACTTCCGGATTCCATTCCTAAAATTGATGTTAGTTGAGCAACATTTTCTCCAACATTAGCCATATCAGAGGAATATATAATTTCATCTGTTACTGGGAAAATTCCAAGCTCAGTTACACAATCAACTAAGTCAGTTGTTGGGTAAGTACTACCCTCTGTAAAAGCTCCTGTACCGTCGTCATAAAGTGAAACATTTAAGTTTACACCTGTTTGTTCAAGGTAAGGGCCACCAACTGGACCATTAATTACTTGGCCAATCGGATCCATAACATCAAATGATAATAGATCGAAGCTTTGATCCAAACCATATATGTCATATACTGTTAAGTTAGCTGCTTCTCTTGCTAAATCAGTATATTTAACATATACTGCGTTTAGTTTATAGTCACCAGCTGCATCTTGTGCGGTAATGAATGTCATTATTGAGAACGACAAAACTACCATTAGTTTATTAAGATGTCTCATTATTATCCTCCTTATTTAAGATATTTAGATAAATCTTTTCTTTCTTTATAAGCAAATTAAGATAAGTAAATTTAGATTGATTTTCAAAGAGGTTTTTCAAGAAAATTTCAAGATTACCTGCAATAATAGTTTTTTTTGAATTTTTTGATCAAATATAATTATAAATTAACCCAACCAGGTCCATCACCACCTTCTGGGGTAACCCAATCAATGATTTGATATGGATCCATAATATCACAGGTTTTACAGTGAACACAATTAGAAAAATTTATATGCATTTTTTTTTGTTCATTTTCTTCAACGATATTATAGACATCAGCAGGACAAAACTTTTCACAGGGGTTCCCAAATTCTTTTTCACACTTATCAATACAAACGTCTGTATCCTGTATATGTAAATGTGGTACCTGATCTTCATTGTGACTTGTTGAAGAGCGATATACATTTGTCACTTTATCAAATAGGTATTTTCCGTCAAATTTTAAATTTTCATATTTTGAATTATCAACTACAGATTTGGGATCTAAGTGTTTATAACCAGATTTTGAACTTAATTTATTTTTAAATCCCCATCCTCGTCCACCTGTAAAAAGGCCAATGCCAGCATTATACATTCCTGCAAATAGACCTTTATCAAAAGCTTGATGAAAATTTCTAGCTTTGTACATTTCAGTATAAACCCAACTATTCTTTATATTTTGTTCAAAATTATTTAGTTGGTTATCTAAATTGTCATTTGTTAAACCATTATAAATTGTATCTGCAGCAATCATACCAGACTTCATTGCTAGGTGTATTCCTTTAAGTCTTTGACCATTCAAAAATCCTGCCGAATCACCAATAACTAATGCTCCTGGAGCATTTAGTTTAGGTAAAGAATACCATCCACCCTCCGGCAAAGTTTTTGCACCATATGCAATCATTTCACCATCCTTTAGAAGAGATTTTATCCAAGGATGAGTTTTTAATAATTGAAGTTCGTGATGTGGATCTATGTTAGGATTTGAATAATCCAAACCGGTAACTAAACCTAAATCCCAAATATCATCTTTCATACCATATAGAAATCCGCCACCAAAAATATTATGACCCAATGGGAAACCCATTGTGTGTCCAACATAGCCTTCAGGAACTGTATCTTTGGGCATCTTCCATAATTCTTTTACTCCAATTGCCCAAACTTGAGGATTTTTGTCTTTCATCAAATCAAACTTTTTAATTAGTTTTTTAGTAAGACTACCCCTTGTGCCTTCCCCTAGAATGACAACTTTAGCGTGAATGTCAACACCTGGTTCAAAATTAGCTTTTTGATTGCCGTGTTTATCAATACCTCTATCACCAGTTCTCACTCCTATGACTCTATCATCCTTATAGAGTAGTTCTGAACCGGGAAAACCTGCAAAAATATCTATACCAGCATCTTCACATAGGTTACCAAGCCATCTAGTAATCTTTCCAATTGACACAATGTAGCAGCCGTGATGACTCATTTGTTTTGGTATATATGGAAAAGTAAATTTATTTTTTTCACTCAAGTAAAACATTTTTTCTTGTTTCACCTTAGATTCAATTGGAAATCCTTTTTCGATATAATCAGGAATTAGTTCTTTAATTGATATTGGATCTAATACAGCTCCTGAAAGAGAGTGAGCACCAATTTCCTTTGCTTTTTCTATTATTCCAATTGATATATCTTTTCCATCTGATTTAAATTTTTGATTTAAATGATATGCACTAGCTAATGTTGCAGGACCAGCACCAACGTAGAGAACGTCAAGATCAAATACTTCTCTTTCCATTATGAGTCGAGGACCTCAATCATTTTTGGTATAATTTCAAGTATATCACCAACAACTGCATAATCAGCCAATTCAAAAAAGGGTGCATTAGAATCTTTATTTATAACAACAATATTTTGAGATCCTTTCATACCCACAACATGTTGAATAGCTCCTGACATTCCAAGAGCAATATAAAGCTTTGGAGATACAGTTTGCCCAGAGCTACCGATTTGATGATATGGTTCTAGCCAGCCCGAATCAACAATAGGTCTTGATGACGCGACATTTCCACCTAATTTTTCTGCTAATTCATTAACCATAGGTAGATTATCTTCTTTTCCTATACCCCTTCCAACTGATACAATTACATCTGCTTGAGTTAAATCTACTTCAGACTCAGATTCTTGAAATTTTTCATCTGGATGTATAGTATTTACAACATCATTAAAATCAATATTTGATGAATCAACTTCGGATGAGCCATTTGAAATTTGGTCAGCTCTAAAAGAACCAGATTGAAATGAAAGAATTAAGGGGAAGGAAGAAACTGTAAAATCAGCTGTAACCTTACCTTGATATAATTGTCTGATAAATTTTAAATCATCTTCAATTTTAATTCCAGTACAATCAGATATGAACGGTATATCTAGTCTAGCACTTAATCTTGGTACCCAATCTCTTGTTTGGTATGTATGACCGAATATTATCATATCTGGTTTAATTTCTTTAATCATTTTTTCCATCGCTTTAATGAAAAATAATGGAGAGTAATCATCTAAATTTGAATCTTTAAATGAATAAACTCTATCTAAATCATACTTTGTTAGTTCATTAGCTACACTATCATTAAAAGTTACAGCATAAACTTCACCGTTTTTATTTGTTTTAATATCTTGTGCAGCTTTTAATGATTCTAATGAGTTGCTGTTGATCTTATTATCGTTATCTTCAATGTATATAAGTATTTTCATCTTTAACCTAGCACTTTAATTTCATTTTTAAAAATATCAACTAACTTTTCAGCAATTTCAGTTGGACTGCCGTCTATATAATCGGTTGTCTTCGACTTTTGTGGTATGTAAATTTGTTCTAGATTAACTTTCGAATTGATTTCTGAACAACCTAATTCATCAATAGTAAATTTATCAATTGTTTTTTTCTTCATAGCCATAATTCCTTTAAGCGATGCATATCTTGGAGTATTAATTCCAGATTGGATACTTAATGAGGCTGGCAGATCTAATTTCGACCATTGGAACCAACCATTTTCAAGTTCTCTTTTAACTTTGATTGATTCGTTACCATTAATCTCAGTACCCATAACCAAAGATCCGTGCGACGTATTTAATAATTCAGAGATTATTAATCCTAGCTGAGAATTCCCATCATCATCTGATTGAAGACCTGATAGGATTAAATCAAATTTTTCATCAATTAATTTTTTGGATATTATTTTACCTATTGATAATACGTCTAAATTTTCTTTATCCTTATTATTTATGAAAATAGCTCTATCAGCTCCTTTTGCTAAACCATCTTTAACAACTTGAATTGCTGAATCTTTTCCAAAAGTACAAATAACAACTTCACCATTAGTTTTTTCTTTAATTTGTAAAGCCTCCTCTAGGGCATAGGCATCACTTTCATTTGTTGTAAATGATACAATAGATTCATCGATTGAAAGATTATCCATAGAGATTTTTATTGAAGAATCTTTATCGGGAACCTGTTTCATTAAAACACAGATTTTCATTATTACTCCTAAACTTTTAAAATTACATTTAAAATATCTATATAATATAAATTATATTTAGGTTTTTATTATAGTGAAGAATGTAACATTAAATTACAAAAATGAAAATTTTATTTACAATATTAGTTTCAATATCATTTAGCAGTTCAATTGTTGAGCCTGATTTCATTCAGAAAAAAGGTAAGAATATTGAGTTAGTATTTACTAATGAAATTCCAAAAATTGATGGTATTTTAGATACGAAAATTTGGGATAAGGCTAAAATTTCATCTGATTTTTTACAAGAAGACCCATACAATTTATCATTACCATCAAATGAAACAAGAGTAAGAGTATTATACGATAGTGAAAACCTATACATCTTTGCTGAGATGTTTATTGATGACCCAAATGAAATCAGTGCAAAATTAGTAAATAGAGATAATTGGGAAGACGGATTTGATGGTTTTTCAGATTATTTTTCTTTTGATATTGATAGCAGACATGATCATCAGACAGGTTTCATTTTTAGTGTAAATGCTGCAGGTGTGCAGGCTGATGCTGTTGTTTTTGATGATTCTGGTTATGACCCAGAATGGAATGCAGTTTGGGAATCTAATGTTGCAGTTTTTAATGATTGTTGGACTGTAGAAATGAAAATACCATTCAGTATTTTAAGATTTTCAAAATCTGATAATATGAAATGGGGCTTAAATATGTATAGGTATATTCACAGTAAAAATGAATATATAGCTTGGGTAGCGTATCCTTACGACATACCAGGCATATCATCAAAATATGGTCATTTATCTGGTTTTGATAAAACTCTTTCAACAAAACGTTTTGAATTTTTACCACATCTAATAAATGGTAGAACAGTATATTATGACGTTAATTTAGAAGATCCTGAAAAAATGCCATTAAGTCATAAAGAAATTCTAGATTTAGATGTGAGAACAAACTATGGTTTTGATATTAAATATGGTTTAGGATCAAATGCATCTTTGGATTTAACCTATTATCCAGACTATGGTCAGATAGAGGCTGACCCAGCAGAAATTAATTTAACATATTACCAAACAAGATTTATTGAAAAAAGACCTTTCTTTCTAGAAAATAGTTCAATTTTCGATACACCAATTGAAGTTTTTTATACAAGAAGAATTGGTGGTAACTATGATAAAATCAATCATGCAGAAAAGATAACTGGAAAAACTATTAATAATATAACTTACGGTTTTATTCATGCAAGTACTAACATGGATACATCAATTAATAATCAGCAGGTAAAATTTGAAAATAATTATTTTGTTTCAAGATTAACCAAGGATCTATTGAAAGGAAATTCATATATAGGTATGATGACATCACATTTATTTGATTCAAGTGATGTTGTCTCATTTGACGCTGTTTTTAATTTGTTAGATAATAGAATTAGCACTAATGGCCAGTTAGTTTTTTCAAAAGAAAATGAAAAACTAGGTAAAGGTTTCTTTTATGAATTTAAATATTTAGCTCCAAAATTAATTAGTTTATGGTTTGAAATTGATTATTATGATAAAGATTTTGATATTAATAAAGTAGGATATTTGAGAAGAAATAATTTTATTAATCACAGTCTAGGTACTAGTTTATTTATCGAGCACCCATTTGATTTCATTAATAATATCAAATTATCATCAAATTATAAACACAACAGTACTTTAGATTATCACAATCAAATTAATAGTAAATTAATTTTAGATAGAAGAATAGAATTAGATTTTTCTATTTTATTTAAAAATTATTATCAAATCGGAATTGGAATAAATAAAGCCTTTGAAAGATATGATGATGTGGCAACTTATGATTATGAATTAAAAAAAATAGGTAAAATTTTAAAATTGCCTAACTCAAATGGATTTAACTTTAATTTATTTTCAGATAATACAAAACCATTTATTTTTAATTTTTTATATGGATATGGTAAGGATGCCCTTGATGGTAAGGGTCAAAATTATTCATTTACAATTGATTATAAATTAACAAGTAATTTGAATTTTTATGCTAGTAAATATTACGGTAATTCTTCTGAATTTTATCGATGGGTTGAAATAACAGAAGAACAATTAAATGAATTTGAATCTAAACCTCATTATATATTTGCAAATTCTAATAATTATTTATCATCAACAATATTCAGAATCAATGGCAATGTTTCGCAAAAACTAGGATTTCAACTTTATACAGAATTTTTTACTAATAGAAATGATTTGAGCAATTATTCAGAATTATTAGCAGATTATTCATTACCTGTTGATACTACTCAATATATTCTAAATAATCCATATGTGAGTTTAGTAGATCCAAATATCGGTTTGGCTGATGATGAATTATTAGATCCAAATTATTATTTAGGTTTATATACAAAATTTTCAGAATTGAATACTAATTTTGTAATAACTTGGAATTATAGTCCTGGATCAAATATTTATTTAGTATATTCCTTAAATAAAAATGTTAATGGCAGAGTGTTTAATAATTATATTGAATTTTTGAGGTACAATGATCCAAAAGAGTGGGAAGAAATATTATTTGATCAATCTATATACATTAAAATTGATTATTGGTTTGATATTTAAGTTCTATATAAAAAAAATTGTATAGCATCTTCAATTGATTCTATTAAAGTATCAATTTCTTCAATTGTATTATAAAAATAAAAACTAATTCGAATAGTAGAAGGAACACCTAGTATTTTCATTAATGGTTGTGCGCAATGATGTCCGACCCTTACGGCTATATTCTTTTGATCTAAAAATTCAGCAAGATCATATGCATTGATACCCTTAATATTAAAACTTATTACGCTACCTTGATTTTTGGAGTTAGCATATAGTTCGATTTTATCATTTAAATTAAATTTTTCAAGGGCATATGAGGTTAAATAGGCCTCATATTCGTGTATATTATGAATACCAATATTAGAAATAAAGTCTATTGATTTACCCAATCCAATAACTTGAGCAATATTTGGAGTCCCTGCCTCAAACTTTAAAGGTAATTCGTTGAATGTTACACTGAACAAATTGACTTCATTTATCATTTGTCCTCCAGACATAAACGGTTCCATTTCATCTAGTATATTTTCTTTACCATATAATATCCCAACTCCTGTTGGTCCTACCATTTTATGACCTGAAAATACAAGAAAATCACAATCAATTTCTTTAACATCAACTTTCAAGTGGGGAACTGTTTGGGCAGCATCAATTAAAGTTAAAGCACCTTGTTTTTTTGCAATTTGTATTATTTCTTTAATTGGATTTATTGTTCCAAGGACATTAGACTGATGAATCAAGCTAACTAACTTTGTTTTTTTATTAATGAGTTCGTTAATGTTTGATAAATCTAATTCTCCATTTTTTTTTACTGATATATATCTAATTTTAAATCCTGTTTTTTCTGAACAAATTTGCCAAGGGACAATATTAGAATGATGCTCCATTTCAGTCAATAAGATTTCATCATTCTCATTTAAATTTTTTAATCCCCAAGAATGTGATATTAAATTAATTGATTCTGTAGTTCCACTAGTGAAAATGATGTTTTTGATTGATTCAGCATTTAAAAAATCTTTTATTTTTTGTCGAACATTTTCATATTCTTTAGAAGCTTTTAAACCTATTTTGTAAATTGACCTATGAACATTGGCAGGGTATGAGGCATAATAATCTTTTATTTTATCTATAACAATATCTGGTTTCAAAGATGTTGAGGCATTATCAAAGTAAATTAGGTTATTATCGTTTAATATAGAAAATTTTTTTCTAATATTTTGGATATCAAGTAATTTTTTCATAACAAATAAATTACATCATCCCGAGTTGTAGTTTAGCAGCTTCTGTCATCATACTTTGATCCCATTGAGGTTCCCAAACGATATCAACAACAACATTAGAAATACCCTTCAAATTTGCTACCTGTAATCTTGCATCATTAGATATATGACCTGCCATTCCACAACCAGGAGCTGTTAATGTCATTTTAATGCTTACATCATAAGAATTATTTTCTTTTTTAATAGAACAATCATATATCAAACCCAAATCAACAATATTGACTGGTATTTCCGGATCAAAACAATTTTTCAAAGCATCCCAAACCATTTTTTCAATATTTTCATCATTAATTTCAAAATCTGTATGGATATCTTCTTGTTTATTTTCAATACCTATTGCATCTGAGTCATAGCCTTCAATTCTTGCAAGATTTCCCTTTACAAGGACAGTAAAACTTGTTCCAAGTGATTGTGTTATTCGAACCATTTCACCTTTTTTAATTGTTATTGGATCGCCTGCTGGTATTAAACTAGCATTACAATCTCTGGTTAATTCTTTTAAAGTATTGTCATTATTCATAATATTAAATAGAATTTAGTGAATGATTGATGAGCTCATTTAATTCAAGTTTTAAATTTTGATTTATGATATTTTCAACAAATTCATTGCAAAACCCGTTTAATAAAACTTGATGAGCTTTTAATTTGTTTAAGCCTCGGCAGTTTAAATAAAATAAGGCTTCATCATCAATTTGGCCTGTAGTTGAACCGTGTTTACAACTAACATCATCAGTATTTATTTCAAGAATAGGATTTGATTGAACTGAAGCATTTTTTGATAATAATATGTTGTTATTTAATTGTTCTGATGATGTGTTAGAGGCAATTTTATCAACCATTACTCTTGAATCAAATACACCTTTTGATTTTTTTGAATAAATACCTTTATATAATTCTGAACTAATTGAATTTGGAGCAGAATGTTGAATGATGCTATGGTTATCAACAAAATTAGAATTATTACTTATACTTAAACCATTAAGTTTTGACTCTGAACCCTCACCATTTATTTTTAAAAAAAGATTATTTCGCGTAAATTTTGAACCGTATGTAAAAGTATTACAATTTAAATAGCTATTTCTTTTTTGTAAAATTCCCAATCCTGAAAAGTGAATTGACGAGGTTGGTTCATTTTGTAATTTTGTATATTCCAGTTTTGAACTATCGGATAGAAAAATTTCAGTAATGATATTTGTATAGCATTGTTCATTTTTTGTTTTATATTTTTCAGTAAAACCAAAGCTTGAATTTTTTGAACAATAAATAAAGATTCTTGGAAAAATATAACTTTCATTTAAATCAGATAAATCAATTTCTATGTGTTGTTTGACGTTTGAATTTTCTTTGACTAAAATAAAAATTCCATCATTAATAAATTTTAAGTTTTCTAAACCAAAATAATCATTTTTGGTTTTATAAATTTTTGAAAAATGATTATTTATTATATCAGGATATTTAATTATAGCATCGTTAATATTTAAAATATCCAATTCATTAATATTTGAATATTTTGAAATAAATTTTGTATAAAGAGTATCTAAAAGATTATTTTTAAAATCATTAACATTGTAGTCTTTTAGAAAATCTAGATTTGTAAATCTCCATTCCTCATCTTTGTGATTAGGTACATTTAGATCCGGAATATCCATTTTTGAAATAAATTTTGTAAACTCATTGGGTTCTGTTTTGTAATGCATTAGACTCTAAGCAGCTATATTTGAATAACCTTTTGCCTCAAGATCCAAAGCAAGGTCAGGACCTCCTGTTTTAACAATTTTTCCTTCGATTAAAACGTGAACAAAATCTGGTTTCAAATAATTGAGCATTCTCTGATAATGAGTTATTACGATAAATGAATTTTTAGATGTACGGGATTTATTTATCCCATCTGCCACAATTTTTAATGCATCAATATCTAGTCCTGAATCTGTTTCATCAAGTATGGCAAGTTTTGGATCTAAAGTTATCATTTGTAGAATTTCGTTTCGTTTTTTTTCACCGCCCGAGAAGCCTACATTTACCGCTCTTTTCAAATAGCTTTCATCCATACCAACTTGTTGTAATTTTGATTTGATTAGTTTCAAAAATTCAACTGCATCAAGTTCTTCTTGATTATTAAAATTTCTTTTAGCATTTAGTGCTGATTTTAGAAAATAAGTATTATTAACACCTGGTAATGCTATTGGATATTGAAAAGATAAGAAAATACCTTGCAAAGCTCTGTCATGTGGAGATAAATCATCAATATTCTCTCCACAAAACTCAATTGAACCACCATTTATATTATATGTATCTTTTCCTGCTATAACATTAGATAAAGTACTCTTACCAGAACCGTTTTTACCCATAATTGCATGAACTTCTCCAGGCTGGACATTTAGATTTATTCCATTTAATATTGACTTATCTTCCACACTTACATTTAAATTATTAATTGATAACATATTATCCTACACTGCCTTCCAAGCTTACCTCTAAAAGTTTACGTGCTTCTAATGCAAACTCCATAGGAAGTTCATTAAAGACATCTTTACAAAATCCATTAACAATCATAGATATTGCATCTTCCTCGCTAATACCCCTCTGGTTGCAATAGAACATTTGATCCTCGCCTATCTTTGTTGTTGATGCTTCATGCTCCATTTTAGCCGAGTCGTTTTTAACATCTATATAAGGTACAGTATGTGCACCACAATCTCCACCTATGAGAAGAGAGTCACATTGTGAATAGTTTCGTGCATCGTCAGCATTTTTCCTTATAGATACACCACCTCTATAGGTTTGTTGACTTCTGCCGGCTGATATACCCTTAGATATAATTGTACTTTTGGTGTTTTTACCAATGTGAATCATTTTAGTTCCAGTGTCGGCTTGTTGCAGGTTATTTGTTAATGCTACTGAATAAAATTCTCCAACTGAATTGTCACCTTTGAGTATACATCCAGGGTATTTCCAGGTAATTGCCGATCCAGTCTCAACCTGTGTCCATGAAATCTTTGAATTTTTACCTCTACAAGCACCTCTTTTAGTTACAAAATTATAAATTCCACCTTTTCCATTTTTATCACCTGGATACCAATTTTGTACAGTTGAATATTTAATTTCAGCATCATCAAGAGTTATAAGTTCTACAACAGCAGCATGAAGTTGGTTTTCATCTCTCATTGGTGCGGTACAACCTTCTAAATAACTTACATAACTGTTTTCTTCTGCAACAATTAAAGTACGTTCAAATTGCCCAGTATTTTGAGCATTGATTCTGAAATATGTTGACAGCTCCATAGGGCTTTTAACATTTTTTGGTAAGTAAACAAAGCTACCATCACTAAATACAGCTGAATTTAGAGCTGCAAAATAGTTATCAGTATAAGGTACAACTGTACCTAAATATTTTTTTATAATTTTAGGGTATTTTTTGACAGCTTCAGAAAAAGAACAAAAAACTACTCCTGCTTTTGCAAGGTCTTCTTTGAAAGTGGTAGCAACTGATACACTATCAAAGACTGCATCAACTGCTACACCTGAAAGCATTTTTTGTTCCTCAATTGGAATACCAAGTTTATCATAAGTCTTGAGTATCTCTGGATCCACTTCATCTAAACTATTTAATTTTTTCTTTTTTGGAGCGGAAAAATAACTTATAGATTGATAATCAATGTCAGGATATTTAATTTTTGCCCAATTAGGATCTTTCAACGTTTTCCAGTATTTAAATGCTTTGAGTCTCCAATCCAAGAGCCATTGCGGCTCATCTTTCTTTTTTGAAATTGTTTTTATAACATCTTCGTCTAAACCTGGAGGCAGGGTATCCTGTTCAATATTGGTTACGAAACCATATTCGTATTCTTTATTGATTGAATCATCAATCGTTATTTGATCTTTTGTTTTATTTTCCACTAATTTTTAATTATTTAATTGTAGTATTGTAACGTTCTTCGACTAGGTCTGTTTTAATCATTCTGATGGCATCCCAAGTTAATGCAGTACAAGCTTTCGCGCAGGCATTACATCCAATACATTCATTAAAACGAACTTGTACAGGAGGTATTGGTATGTTATATTTCTCTTTTGAAACTGGTTCTATGCAGTCAACTGGACAAAAAGGTATACAAACTTGACAGCCTGTACAGTTATCTTCATCAACCACTGCTACAGTTTTTGGACGAGTTTTTTTATCTCTAATATTTTCAGTAAGTAGTGGTAGTTTTGCGTATCTATCAGTACTTGACATATTTTTAACTCCTAAAATAACCTATATATTTATTCTAAATTTAATATAAGTTTTCAATTATGTTCTAATAATAAAATAAAGTATTTGAATTATTCATGTAAAGATAATTGTAGAATATTTGATTATTAAGATTAAATTATATGTAATAGAACAAACACAAAAATGAAAATATATAATACGTTAACTAATAAAAGAGAGATATTTCAACCAATTGATGAAAATCATGTCAAAGTTTATGCTTGTGGACCAACAGTATATAATTATGCACATATTGGGAATGCTAGACCAGCTGTTGTTTGTGATTTGCTGGTAAGAGTTTTAAGATCACTTTATCCTAAAGTTACATATGTATCTAACATAACAGATGTGGATGATAAAATTATCAAGGCATCAAAAGAATCAGGACAACCAATAAGTGAGATAACTACAAAATATACAAAAATTTATAATGAAGATATGAAATCGTTGGGGGTAATTAAACCAGATTATCAGCCAAAAGCAACTGATCATATTAAACAAATGATTGAATTAGTTGCAAAGATGATTAAAAATGGAACTGCATATGAATCAGAAAACCATGTTTTATTTAGTGTATCAAAATATAAAAATTATGGAAGCCTATCAGGTAGGGACTTTGATGATCAAATTGCAGGAAGTAGAGTTAAGGTAGCCTCTTTTAAAAAAAACCCATCAGATTTTGTTTTATGGAAACCAAGCGATAACGACCAGCCTGGATGGGATTCCCCTTGGGGGTTTGGAAGGCCAGGATGGCATTTGGAATGTTCTGCTATGTCTGAGGAGAGTCTTGGTTTGCCATTTGATATTCATGGTGGCGGAAATGATCTTATTTTTCCTCATCACGAAAATGAAATTGCTCAATCCTGCGGCGCGCACGGTTATGATGATCCAGAATCATTTGTTAAATATTGGATTCACAATGGTATGTTAGATATGGATGGTATGAAAATGTCCAAATCTCTTGGAAATATATTATATATTAGAGATTTGTTAAAAAAATATCCAGGTGAAACATTGAGACTTACTTTGTTATCTTGTCATTATAGACAACCTCTGAACTTCAATGATAAAGCAATTCAACAGTGCCAAACAATTCTTGATAAACTTTACAGAGTTCTGAAAAGTCATAATGATATTGATATTTCAGATTACGATAAATCTACTGCTCCTAAAGAAATTCTGGATGTTTTATCAGATGATCTTAATACTTCAAAAGCAATTGCAGAAATAAATAAAATTGCAACAAATTTAAGTAAGTCTAAAGGAGATGATATTAAAAAAAATAAAGCTTTATTGTTATCTGCTGGAAACGTTTTTGGAATTTTACAAAATTCACCAGATAGTTGGTTAGGTTATGATAAAGATTTAAATATTGATATTGATAAAATAGAAAAATTAATTACAGAAAGAGAATTAGCTAGAACAGAAAGAAATTTCTCAAAAGCTGATCAAATACGTTCAGAATTAAAAGAAATGAATATTGAAATTGAGGATACTCCCAAGGGTTCAATATGGAGAAAAATAAGTTAAATGTCTAAAAAAAATATTAATGTAACTTTTCCTGATGGGAGGGTATCTGATTATCCTAATGGAACTAATGGATATGAAATTGCAAACGGAATTTCGCCAGGTTTAGCTAAAGCTTCTTTGGCTATTGAAATTAATGGTAAAGTTTCTGACTTGAATCTACCAATTACTGTTGATGCATCAATTAAAATAATCAAGAGGGAGAATGATGAGACACTTGAATTAATAAGACATGATTGTGCTCACGTAATGGCCGAGGCTGTACAAGAACTTTTTCCAGGAACACAAGTAACTATTGGTCCTGCAATAGATAATGGTTTTTACTATGATTTTTCATTTAAAAATCCTTGTGTTTATGAAGATTTAGAAAAAATAGAAAATAAAATGTTTGAAATAATTGGTAAAGGCCTTCCATTTGTTCGAGAAGTATGGGAACGTAATGATGCAATAGATTATTTTAATAGTGTTGGAGAAAAATATAAAACTGAAATTATTAATGATTTACCAAGGGATGAACAAATAACAATTTACAAGCAAGGAGAATGGTTAGATTTATGCAGGGGACCTCATATGCCAACTACAGCTCACATTGGAAAAGCATTCAAATTAATGAAGATTGCTGGAGCTTATTGGAGAGGTGATGAAAAAAATGAAATGCTAACAAGAATTTATGGAACAGCTTGGAGGACTGAGAAAGAACTAAAAACATATTTAAATATGTTAAATGAAGCTGAAAAAAGAGATCATAGAAAAATTGGAAAACAATTAAAAATATTTACATTTGATGATGAAGTTGGAGCAGGTTTGCCTTTATGGCTCCCTAATGGTTCTATAATTATAGAAGAGTTGGAGAAGCTAGCAAAAGAAACTGAAGATTTGGCTGGATATGATAGAGTTAGAACTCCTCATATAACTAAGGGAAGCTTGTATGAGAAATCAGGACATTTATCACATTACAAAGATAGTATGTTTCCAGCCATGGATATTGATGGAAATGAGTATTATTTAAAACCTATGAATTGTCCTCACCATCATAAAATTTATTCAAGTTTGCCAAGAACCTACAGAGAACTTCCAATACGTTTAGCAGAATATGGAACTTGTTATAGGTATGAAAAGTCAGGACAACTTTTTGGATTGATGAGAGTTAGAAGCATGCAAATGAATGATGCTCATATTTATTGTACTGAAGATCAATTCAAAGAAGAATTTTTAGCGGTCTGTAATATGTATCTAAAATATTTTGAAATATTTGGTATTGAAAAATATGAAATGAGGTTAAGTCTACACGACCCAAAAAAATTAGGTAAAAAATATGTTGATGAACCAAAATTATGGATAAAAACAGAAAAATTAGTTAGAGAAGCTTTAGAGGACGGGAAGCTTAATTTCATTGAAATACCAGGGGAAGCTGCATTTTACGGACCAAAAATTGATGTTCAGGTATGGAGCGCAATTGGAAAAGAATTTACTTTAGCAACCAATCAGGTTGATTTTGCTATTCCCTCAAAATTCAACCTAACTTATGTTGATTCAAATAACGAAAACAAAACGCCACTGTGTATTCACAGAGCTCCTTTAGGAACACACGAAAGATTTATAGGTTTTTTAATTGAACATTTTGCTGGAAATTTTCCACTATGGGTGTCACCTACTCAAGTTATGGTTATTCCAATTTCAGATAAATTTAATGAATATTCAAACAAAATACTTAAAATTCTGAAGAGTCACAGCATAAGATCTAAAATTGATATTAGAAATGAAAAAATGGGTGCAAAAATTAGAAATGCTGAGATTGACAAAATTCCAATAATGATCATAATAGGAGAAAAAGAAGTTAAAAAAGAATGTATATCTATAAGAAGAAGGTTTGAAGGTAACAAAAATGAGGTTGATCCAATAGCTTACATTAGTGAATTGAAAAAAGAAATAGATATAAGATTAAATAAAACAAGATAAATGTTGAATTTTGTTATTATTTCATTATTAGTATTCCCAATAAAAATATATCAAAAAATAATTTCACCTTTTCTTGGTCATAGTTGTAGATTTTTACCGACTTGCTCCGAATATTCTATTATCGCATTAGAAAAACATGGTATATTTAGAGGAACTTTTTTAAGTTTAAAACGTATTTTAAAATGTAATCCTTTTGGATCATCAGGTTGTGATCCAGTACCAGATTGATTAAATTTATTAAGGAGTTAAAATGAAGAATATAATAATAATTACTTGTTTGTCTTTATCATTTATGTTTGCAAAAGAAACTGTTACTAAATATAAAGTAGATGGTTTAAGATGTTCTGTCAGCTGTTGCAACAAAGTTAAAACAGCATTAAATGACACAAAAGGCGTCAAGAATTGTGATGTAGATTATGATAAAAAAGAAGCAACTATAACATATGATAACACTATTATAGATGGCAATAAAATAGGAGAATTACTTGCTAGCAAAACATCATATAAATTTTCACAGTTAGACAAAGAACAAGAAGAAAAAAAGAAATCCTTTTTACAAAGAATCTTTGGTTCGTAATAAATAATATAAAATAAAAAAAGCCCCTATTGGGGCTTTTTTTATAGTCAAAATGATATTTGTATACATATTACTAGTTGTATCTTGCCATTCAAAGCAAGTTTCAACTATTTCCTCCTATTATGAAAATGGGCAACCAAAGATTATTGAATACTATGATATTTTTTTTGGTGATTCTACATTGATAAAAAAACAAGAATTATATGATAATGGTAATTTAAAATATCAAAATAGCTTTAAAAATGATAATTCAATATGTAGTAGTTATGATATTAATGGAATAATTATTGAAGAAAAGTTTTTTACAAATAATAATCTAGATTCTTTAAAAAAATAGGACCATACAAATTAAATAATGATTCCAATTTTAAAATCAGATCAAATTAATAAAATCGATGCTCATACTATTCAAAATGAACCAATTTCATCTTATAACTTAATGGAACGCGCTTCAAAAATTTGCTTTGAAGAAATAAACGATAATCTTTTGGGAAAAGACTTTAATGGAACTATTCATATATTTTGTGGATTGGGGAATAATGGGGGCGATGGTTTAGTTATTGCAAGAAAGTTACATCAAATTGGTAAAGAAATTAAAATTTATTCTTTGTTTTGGGGGCAAAATAAATCTTTTGATTATCAAAAGAATGAAAAAAAAGTTAACGAATTAAATTTAAAAATTGAAATTATAAATAACGATTCTCATCAATTTTTAATTGATAAAAATGATTTTGTAATTGATGCAATATGGGGTATTGGATTGTCAAGGCCAATAAAAAATTTTGCTTCAAACATAATTAGAAGAATAAATAATTATAGTAGTAATATAATATCAATAGACATTCCATCGGGGCTTAGTGTAGAACATAATTTTAAAATTCAAAAAGATGCTATTATTAATGCAAAAATTACGTTGACCTTTGAATTTCCTAAGTTATCTTTTTTATTACCTGAAACTGGAAATTTTGTAGGTGATTTTAAAATTTTACCAATAGGGCTTGATAAAGAATTCATTAAAAAACAAAAAACCAACCATTATTTTTTAAAAAAAGAGGATATTAAACCAATAATAAAATCCAGAAAAAAATTTTGTCACAAAGGTGATTTTGGGCACTCTTTAATCATTGCGGGAAGCTTGGGAAAGCTAGGAGCACTACTATTAGCGACTAAAGCTTGTTTGAAATCAGGAGCTGGTTTAGTCACTGCTCAAGTACCAGGATGTGGATATAATTTAGTTCAACAAAGTATTCCAGAGGCGATGGTAATAAAAGATTCTGGAGAATATTTTTTAGAATCTTTAATTGATGTAGCAAAGTTTTCTTCAATTGGAATTGGGCCAGGAATTAATAAAAAAAAAATAACATTAAAGCTGATAAATAATTTACTAGACAATTTTAAATCTCCGATTGTAATCGATGCTGATGCAATTAATATAATATCTGAAAATAAAGTTTTATTAAAAAAAATTCCAAAAAATTCAATACTAACTCCCCACGTTGGAGAGTTTAGGCGACTAGTTGGTAATTGGGTAAATGATATTGAAAGGCAAGATAAATTAAGATTATTTGCAATTAAAAATGGTATTTATGTAATATTGAAAGGCCCTTATACTTCGATTGGTTGTCCATGTGGTAAAGTCTTTTATAATTCTTCCGGCAATCCAGGAATGGCTACTGCTGGTAGTGGAGATATTTTAGTTGGCATTTTAACTTCTCTTTTAAGCCAAAAATATAGTTCTAAAGAAGCTGCTTTTATAGCAGTATATATACATGGTCTTTCAGGAGATTTAGCCCAAAAAAAATACGGCCAAATATCATTAAATGCATCTGATATTATTAATAACATTCACAATGCATTTAAATATTTTCATTTATGAATGAAAATAAAAATTAGATTAAATTTTAATTATTTTGAACTTATATAATTTTTACATATATTCTATTTAAAATTATATAATAATAAATTAGTTTAGAAGCGGATAATAAACATATAATTTTAAAACTAAAATTTTTAATTTTCAGGGAGAGAAACATGTCAAAATATTTTTCAAAAATAGTATTTATTTTAATTTCATCATTTTTATTTACTCAAGATGTTGTGATCCAATTAGAGGATGGAATTTTAAATTATGTTAGCTCAACAGAAATTGCAGGATTTCAATTTGACCACAATGGTTGTATTGAAGGTGCATCAGGAGGAGATGCTGAAAATTATGGTTTTACAATCTCATCAGGAGAATCAACTTTGCTTGCGTTCTCTTTTACAGGTTCAACAATACCAGCAGGAGAAGGAGTTTTGACAGAACTTAATGGCAATGTTAATGAAGAATGTATATTAGACTTTGTATTTTCTGGATCAGGAGGTACACTTCTTAATGTTGTTTGGGATAATGAAGAAACTACTCCTAGCACTTGTACATCACAGGTATGTTTAGATTTAGATGGAGGTTCGATGAGCTATTCATCGGTTGCAGACATTGCTGGTTTTCAATTCAGTCATAATGGATGTGTAACAGGAGCAAGTGGTGGAGATGCAGCTGCGAATGGATTTACAGTATCTGTAAGTGGATCGACGGTATTAGCATTTTCTTTTTCAGGTGCAGTGATATCTGCCGGCGATGGTACATTGGTTAATTTAGATGGTAATATTACTCAAAGTTGTTTATCTGATTTTGTATTTTCTGGTTCAGGTGGAACATCACTTACGGTTGGATTTGGAGATGGTGGAGAGCCACCTTGCGATGATGTAGATGGAGATGGAGTATGTGATGATGTGGATGATTGTGTTGGCGAGTATGATGAGTGTGGAGTGTGTAACGGT
>PAFF01000038.1 GCA_002704045.1 Fidelibacterota bacterium | reverse complement strand
CTGCCAATATATTTAAAAATTAGATTCTTAATGATTTACAAAATTTTAAGAAAAAAGGTTCTATTTTAGGTAAATCATTTATAGTAGTTTTGAGTTTGATAAATAATGCATTATCCTCTAAAAACAAAATCATACCCATAAATGCAAGTTCTGGTTTTTCGATATTGAAAATTTTATGAACAGTATACTTACCTAATTCATTGTAGTTAACAATAGCATCATCTAGGATTTCATTTTCATTCAATGCAGCCAATCCAATTTGTCGTCTCCACCGATTTACATTATTTTCAATACCTCCTGCTCTACCTGGAAATTGAGTAATTGATACTTCAGTATTTGACTCGATATCAATTATTTTATACACTGCCAAA
The DNA here is from genome assembly GCA_002704045.1 of Fidelibacterota bacterium. Lineage (GTDB taxonomy): Bacteria > Fidelibacterota > Marinisomatia > SCGC-AAA003-L08. Next base: position 7,720 of record PAFF01000038.1, on the reverse strand, counting down.
GAAAAATCATTTCCAGGTATTTCTTGCCAATTTTTAGGGATATCCCAGTTTATACTAGTATTTGAGGATATTCTTTTTTTATCATTAACTAAAGTTTTTTTTGTTTCCAGATTATCAATCTTATAATCATTAATTGTATTGACGATCAAAAAACTAAAAACTAGAACTATAGAAAAAAAAAATGCTTTAAAATACATCAAGCTAATCCATTAAACTTATTAGATTGAGAAGCAGCATGATATGAGGAACGAACCAAAGGACCTGATTCTACAACCTTAAATCCATATTTCAAACCTTCTTCTTTATAAAAAGCAAATAAATCTGGATGTACATATCGATCAACAATTAAGTGTTTTTTTGTAGGTTGCAAATACTGACCAATATTAAAAATACTTACTCCAATATCAGCAAAAATTTTCATAGTATCCAATACTTCTTTATCAGTTTCTCCGAGCCCAACCATTAATCCTGTTTTTGTAACTAACCCATTTTCAACTGATAACTTTAAAACTTTTTTTGTTCTATCCCAATCGGAATTTGGTCTAACCATCCTGGATATTCTTTTAACTGTCTCTACATTATGTGAAAAAATATTTGGTTTTGCATTAAGTACTTTTAAAACTGATGGTTCATGTGCTTTAAAATCAGGTGTAAGAACCTCAATACCACATTTTGGTACATTTTTTCTTATCTCTTCTATGGTTTGAGCCCATATTTCTGCGCCATAATCGTTTCTAATATCATCTCTATCAACTGAGGTGATAACAATGTGATCTAAATCCATTTTTTTAACTGCTCTTGCAACTCTAAGAGGTTCATCATTATCAATTTTTGGAGGTCTTCCAGTCTTAACCGAACAAAAGCCACAAGATCGAGTACATATATCACCCAAAATCATTATGGTTGCTGTTTTAGCTTCCCAACATTCATAAATATTAGGACATCTAGCTTCAACACAAACAGTATTTAAATCATTCTGTGCAACTAGATCACTTACTTTACGATAATTATCATTAAGATTAATTTTGACTTTAAGCCAATCTGGTTTTGATCTTTTACCATTTTTTTTTAAATCACTTATCATTTTTATATGATTTCATTAAGTTTAAAATTTTCTAGATATTCAGATATTTTCGCTAAAAAGCGTGTTCCGTATGCACCATCAATTAAACGGTGATCATAACCTAAAGTAATATACATCATTGAACGAACTACAATTACATCTCCATAGTCAGTTTCTTTAACAACAGGTTTTTTCTTAATTGCACCAACACTTAAAATGCCTAAGTTAGGTTGATTAATTATTGCCATTCCAAATAAACTTCCAAACATTCCAGGATTAGTAACTGTAAAGGTACTACCAAATATATCATCGGGTTCTAATTTGTCATTTCTCGCTTTCGATGCTAACTCAGATGCATTTCTGGACAATCCTAAAAAATTTTTCTCCTCTGAGTTTTTTAGTGATGGTACAATAAGATTACCATCGTTTAAAGCTACAGCTATTCCCAAATTAATATTTTTTTGATGAATTATATTTTCGCCATCTATCATTGCATTCATTAATGGAAAGTCTTGAATAGCTTTTACACACGCACTTAAAATGAAAGGAGTATATGTTAACTTCAAATTATACTTTTCTGAAAATGCATTTTTATTTTGATTCGTCATTTCTACAATGGATGTCATGTCTACTTCTGTTGTTGAATAAACATGTGGGGAGGTTTTAACTGAATTTACCATATGTTCACCAATTTTCAATCTAACTCTATCCATCTTTTCTACATCATTTCTTAAGATCTGTTCAGAATTATTAAACGGTAAATTAGGAATTTTTTTAAAACTTGGCATTGGTTTGGCATTATTTTTAGAATTTATATAATTCAATAGATCTTCTTTATTTAATCTATTATTTCTTCCTGATCCTTGAATTGAATCTAATTCTGACAAGTCGATACCTTCTTTTTTTGCAATATTTTTAACTAAAGGAGATAAAAACCTTTTTACATAAGTTTCTTTTTCGGTTCGTTGAGATCTTATAGAATCAATATTTACAAATTTTTCTTTTTTATTATCATTTTTAACAACTTCTTTTTTTAAATTATTTTGAACTTTAACTTTGCCATCTTTACTAATTTTAGCTATAATTTCACCAACCTGCACGATATCGTTTACATTATATAAAATTTCTGTAATTACACCTTCAGAAGGAGATGGAATTTCAGAGTCTACTTTGTCAGTGGATATTTCTAGAAGGGTTTCATCAAGTTTAATTGATTCACCAACGTTTTTTTTCCACTCAAGTATAGTACCCTCAGTGATCGATTCGCCCATTTTGGGCATTATAACATCAATATTCATCATTCAATTCCTATTTTGTTAACGATATGCTGGAATTCCAGTAATATTTTCTCCCAAAACTAAAGTATGCATATCATGAGTCCCTTCATAAGTGTAAACACTTTCTATATTCATCATATGTCGCATAATTGGATAATCAGCAGTTATACCATTTCCTCCATGAATTTCTCTAGCTAATTTTGCGCACTCTCGAGCCACCCAAACATTATTTCTTTTTACCATGGAAATATGAGCATGATTAACAGTACCCGCATCTTTATTTTTACCAACCTGCAATGCTAAAAGTTGTGCTTTAGAAATTTCGTTTAACATCCAAGCTAATTTTTCTTGTATTAACTGATAAGAAGCAATAGGCTTATCAAATTGTATCCTATCTTTAGAATATTGAACAGATGCTTCATATACAGCCATTGCAGAACCTGTACCGCCCCAACCTATTCCGTACCTTGCCTGATTCAAACAACCTAATGGACCTCTTAAACCTTTAACATTAGGTAAAATATTATTTGATGGAACAAATACATCCTCTAATATTAGTTCTGATGTTACAGAAGCTCTAAGAGACAACTTATGCTTCATTATAGGTGCAGAAAAACCCTCTGACTTATTATCGACAATAAAACCTCTGACTACTCCATCATCATCTTTAGCCCAGACAATTGATATATCTGCAATTGTACCATTAGTTATCCACATTTTTGCACCATTTAGAATATAGCCATCTTTTACTTTTTTTGCAGTTGTTGTCATTCCACCAGGATTAGACCCAAAGTTTGGTTCTGTCAAACCAAAGCAACCAATCTTTTCTCCTGATGCGAGTAATGGAAGCCAATATTTACGTTGTTCTTCAGATCCAAAAGCAAATATGGGATACATGACTAATGCTCCCTGGACAGATACGAACGATCTGATTCCTGAATCACCCCTTTCCAATTCTTGACAAACTAGGCCATATGCTATATTGCTCATTCCAGCACAATTATATTTTTCTGGAAGATTCATACCGAAAAAACCCATATCAGCAAATTTTTTAACCAAATGATCTGGGAATGTAGCATTCTCAAAATGCTCTTCAATGATTGGCAAAATCTCATTGTTAACAAATTCTCTTGCAGTATGCTGTACCATAAGTTCATCTTCATTAAAATGGTTGGATATGTCTAAAAAATCTATTCCTCTTAATTTCATAATTTTAACTCTCTTTTTTAATATTTAATAATTGTTTCAATTTTATTTTCAATCCTATTTAAAGGAAAGTAAATTTCTTTTTCTAAATTTGATGAAAAAGGTACTGGTGTATCTAAAGAAGCTAGCCTTGTTACAGGTGCATCTAAATGTTCAAAAAGCTCTTCGTTGATAAAAGCTGAAATCTCAGCACCAACACCACCAGTTAAATTAGCCTCGTGTAGTATAATGACACGATTAGTTTTTTTAACTGATTTAGAAATGATATCTTTGTCATAAGGATATATTGATACGAGATCTACTACTTCTACGTCAATCTTATCATTAAGTTTCATAGCTTTTTCTAAAGCCCAGTGAACAGCTAGTCCATAAGAAATTATAGTTAAATCGTTACCTTTTTTTCTAATTTTACCCTTTCCAATTTCTAAATTATAAAGATTTTTAGGTACTTGGGTTTTAACACTCCTATATAATGCTTTATGTTCAAAAAACAAAACAGGATTTGGATCGTCAATCGAACTATTCAAGAGACCTTTGGCATCCTCAGGAAAAGCTGGATAAACTATTTTTATACCTGGTACATGAAGGAACCAAGCCTCAGATGATTGCGAATGAAATGGTCCAGCAGCTACATTTCCACCACTTGGCATTCTGATTGTCACATTAACTGGATGATTCCATCTATAATGATTTTTAGCGATATTATTAACTATTTGGTTAAAACCACAAGAAACAAAATCAGAGAATTGCATTTCAACGATTGGTTTAAAACCATTTAATGATAATCCCATTGCAGCTCCAATGATACCGGATTCAATTATTGGTGTATTTCGTACTCTTTCCTTACCAAATTTTTCAACAAATCCATCTGTAATTTTGAAAACTCCTCCATATTCAGCAATATCTTGCCCCATAATTAAAACATTCTCATCAGATTCCATTTTTTGTTCCAAACAATTGCTTATTGCATCTACTAGTCTAATCTCTTTCGTGTCACTACTTAATTCAATCTCGTTGAAATGCGATTTGCAAAATACATCATTAGATTCAATGATAATTGTACTTGATTGTTTATCTGCATTAAAAGCATATTCCAATGCTGAATCAACTTCAGATCCAATTTCTATATGTTTATTTTTAATGTATTTATTATCAATGATTTGATTCTTTTTCAAATGTGATTCAAACAGATTAATTGGGTCTTTTTTCTTCCATTTTTCAAAATGTTTATTATCAATGTATTTTGTTCCAGATGCTTCTTCATGACCACGCATTCTAAATGTCATAGCCTCAACTAAAGTTGGACCTTTATTTTGTTTCGCTCTTTTTACAGCATTTTTAATAGTATTATATACCTCGATAATATCATTTCCATCAATAGTTTCACCTTTAATTCCATAGCCTAGAGCTCTATCTGATAATTTTTTACATTTATATTGCTCAACTACAGGAGTAGATAAACCATAACCATTGTTTTCAATTAGAAAAATTACTGGAAGATTCCAAACTGAGGCTAAATTTAACGCTTCATGAAAATCTCCCTCACTAGTTGCTCCATCTCCAATATATGCTAGAGCTACATGTTTTTTATTTTTCAATTTATAAGATAATCCATAGCCATTTGCTACTGGCAACATAGCAGCTAAATGCGAAATCATACCAATAATATTTTTATCAGGTAAACCAAAATGAAAAGATCTATCTCTGCCTTTGGTAAATCCACCTTTTTTCCCTATTAGTTGACAAAATAAAGATTTCAAATCAACTTCTCTAGTTGTAAATACACCTAAATTTCTATGCATTGGGAATATAGAATCATTTTTGTCAAGAGCCAAAGTAGATCCTACCGATATAGCTTCTTGCCCAATACCAGAAAACCACTTTGAAATTTTTCCTTTTCTTAAAGACAATAACATTTTTTCTTCAATTATTCTGGGAATAATTAATTTTTCATGCATATGTAAAAGATTATTTTTTGTCATTTAATTAATATTCCAAAATTTCTTCGATCGCTTTTTCAATCCATGATGTCTGAACCAAAATTTCTTTCTCCAATTCATCAGCATATGGAACAGGATAATCTTTAGATGCCACACGTTTGATTGGTGCATCTAAAAATTCAAAAGCATTTGCTACAATTTTAGATGCAATTTCACCACCAAAACCATTAGTTATATTATCTTCATGAGCAATAATAACTCTATTTGTTTTCTTAACCGAATCTAGAATAGATTCTAGATCAAGTGGGTTGATGGTTCTTATATCAATAATTTCTGCATCTACATTAAGTTTATTTGAAGCCTGTATAGCTTTTTCTACAATAGCTCCCCAAGAAATAATTGTTAACTGATTACCCTCTTTTACTATCTTTGCTTTACCAAACTCTAAAAGATAATTATTATCAGGCTCATAGCTACTAGCATATCCTTGTCTATATAAACCTTTGTGTTCAAGAAATAATACAGGATCATTCATTCTACAAGCACTTTTCAATAAACCTTTAGCATCAGCAGCATTGCTTGGATATGCGATCTTTATTCCTGGTAAATGAGCAAAATAACCTTCTATGCTTTGACTATGACATAATCCACCGTGAATATATCCACCAACTGGAACTCTGATCACAACTGGACATTTCCAATCATTATTTGACCTGTAACGCATTGTAGCTAATTCATTTCTTATTTGCATCATTGCAGTCCAAATATAATCTCCAAATTGTATTTCAACTACAGGTTTGTAACCACATATAGCCAATCCAATTGCAGTACCAACAATTGAAGACTCAGCAAGAGGAGCATTAAAAACTCTTTCATCTCCATATTTAGTAGACAAACCCTTTGTAGCAGTAAAAACACCACCTTTACCGTCCGCAATGTCTTGTCCATAAATAAGCATTTTATCATTATTTAACAGCTCTTCATCAAGTGCATGATTAATAGAATCTACCATAACAATTTTTTGCTGATTATCTATAATTTCTTTTTTACCATAAAATAAATTATCAGATAAAGAAAATAAAAAATTATTTGCAGTATTTGAATCAGGTACTTCTTGTAATTGAGCCCAAAGTGCATCAGCATCAATATCTGATTTTATTTTGTCTTGAATATTTTTAATATCTTTTTCTGATAGTATTTTATTATCGATACAAATTTTTTCAAAAATTAAAATTGGATCCCTACTTTTATCGATATTTAAATCTTTATCATTTCTATATTTTCTGTGATCATCAGATGATGAATGAGGTAAAAGTCTTACTACATCAGATATAATTACACTTGGACCTTTACCTTTTCTAGCCCTATCGATAGCTTTCTTAAAAGCAAGATGTGATTCAAAAAAATCAGTACCGTTGATATTATATCTACCCAGATTCTCATAACCTGATGTGATATCATATAGTTGACCATTAGCTACCTGTTCATGTAATGGAACAGAAATAGCATAATGGTTATTTTCAATATGAAATATGACTGGGGCTTTCTCCCTACTTGCCCAATTTAGAGCTTCGTGAAAATCACCTTGACTTGTAGTTCCATCTCCACTAGAAACATACACTATATTACCATTTTTATTCCTTTGCATAGCAAATGCTGTTCCAACAGCTTGCAAAAATTGGGTTCCAGTTGGGCTAGACTGACTTACAATATTTAAATCATTATGTCCATAATGCATCGGCATTTGTCTACCAGCAGAACTTGGATCATTTTTTTTTGCAAGAAATGCTAAAAAAAGCTCTTTAACAGTCATTCCGAGTGTAAGACAATATGCCTGTTCTCTGTAGTATGGATAGGAAAAATCAGATCCAGTTTTTATATTTAATCCTGCAGCTACCTGAACAGATTCATGACCTGAGGCACCAATATGAAAAAACCCTTTGCCTTGTTTTAAAAGAACTAATTGTTTTTCATCAAGTATTCGTGATGTGTAAATAAGAGAATATACTTTTTTTAACTCTTTTTTTGAAAAGCCTTTATATTTCATTTTACTTTAATTTTCTCTCAAATTGAATTATATTTTTTTTTACAATTTCGAACATTTTCAATCTAATATTCATTAGCTCAAATATTGAGGTAACCCCATGCTCAAAAATTCCACAAGGAATTAATCCATTATAAAAATTTAAATTTGGTTTTACATTCAATGCATATCCATGCATTGTTACCCATTT
>PAFF01000037.1 GCA_002704045.1 Fidelibacterota bacterium | reverse complement strand
TTATCATTTTTGAAAGAAATAAAAAATAATTTTAAGAAACCTATAATTCAGAACGATTTTATTGTTTCTAATTATCAAATTTACGAGGCATACATCAGTGGTGCTGATACAATCATTCTAATTGCTGAAATATTGAATTCCGTACAACTAAACGATTTTTATTTGCTAGGAAAAAAATTAGGGATGAACGTAATAATTAAAATTCATAATAAAGAATCAATTCAAAAAGTTAATAAAATTAATCCAGAAATTGTTTTAGTTAGTTCAAGAAATCTGGATACAATGAAGGTTAGTATTAATAGATTAGATACAATGCTTCCTATGCTACCTGAAAATGCAATAAAAATTGCTGAGGGTGGTATAAAGGATAAATATACTTATGATAAAGTTAAAGAATTAAAATATGATGCTTCAATTGTAGGGTCTAACTTTTTAAAAAAAGAAAATCCTGTTAACTTTATAGAGGATATAGTTAAATAGTAAATTAAATGAAAAAAAATATTTCTTGGGCCATTGATAGTTGGAAAAATTACACGATTAAGCACATTCCTAATTATTCAGATTTAAATTTACTAAACGAAACAGTAAATAAATTAAAAACTTTTCCACCATTAGTATTTGCAGGTGAAGTTAGAATTTTAAAAGAAAAATTAGCTAAAATAAACCAAGGAGAGGGTTTTTTGCTGCAATGTGGGGACTGTGCTGAAAGTTTTGATGAATTTAATGCAAATAATATAAGGGATACATTTAGGGTAATATTGCAAATGTCAATAATTTTAGCTGCCGGTATACAGCAGCCTATAACAAAAGTTGGAAGAATGGCAGGTCAATTTGCTAAACCTAGATCAAATTTTAAAGAAGTTAAGAATGGAATTGAATTACCAAGCTATTTTGGCGATAGCATTAATGATATTAAATTTGAAATTGATAAAAGATTACCTGATCCAAAAAGAATGTTAAAAGCATACTCGCAATCGGCATCAACATTAAATTTACTTAGAGCATTTTCAGATGGTGGATATGGAGATTTAAATAGAGTACAAGCATGGAATATGAGTTTTGTGAAAAAGGATAAACAAGTCAAAAGATACAAATATTTAGCAGAGAGTATTCAAGAAAATTTAAATTTCATGAAAGCTTTTGATATTACTTCTAAAAATACTCCACAGTTGAACAAAGTGGACTTCTATACTAGTCATGAAGCTTTATTATTACCCTATGAAGAAGCTTTGACTAGACAGGATTCAATTACAAATGATATATATGATACATCTGCTCATTTATTATGGATCGGTGATAGAACTAGGTTTATAAATAGTGCTCACGTAGAATTTTGTAGAGGAATAAAAAATCCACTTGGAATAAAATGTGGACCTTCATTAAAACCTAAAGAATTAGTTGAGATTATTAAGATTTTAAATCCTAAAAATGAGATGGGAAAAATAATATTGATAACTCGATATGGATATGAAAAGGTAGATAAGTTTTTACCATTATTAATTAAAGAAATAAATAAAAATTCTTATAATGTCATTTGGTCTTGTGATCCTATGCATGGTAATACTATTAAAAGTAATCTAGGTATTAAGACAAGACCATTTGAAAAAATTTTACAAGAAGTGAAAAAAACTATACAAATTCATGAATCAGAAAATAACAGATTGGGTGGTATTCATTTAGAAATGACGGGTCAAAATGTTACTGAATGTATAGGCGGATCAAACGAAGTGTTAGAATCTGAATTAACTGATCGTTATAGAACTCATTGTGATCCTAGATTAAATGCTAATCAATCATTAGAACTAGCATTTTTAATAGCTGATGAGCTTAAAAAAATTAAAAATTGAAATAAAATATGAAATTTTTCGGAGATAAATCCATTTCCCACAGAGCCCTGATACTATCTTCGCTATGTAATGGTACCTCAATAATTAAAAATATATCAAAAGCAGTTGATGTAAATTCAACGATTGATTGTTTAGAATTATGTGGAATTCAAATTGTAAGAGAAAAAAATATTAAATTAATTGGATCTAAATTAAAAGATCCACTACAAAGATTAAATTGTGGAAATTCAGGTACAACTGCAAGGTTGTTAATAGGATTTTTAGCAGGACAAAAAATATCAGCTACATTCATTGGAGATTCTTCTTTATCATCTAGACCAATGTCAAGAATTTCTGTCCCACTTGGTTTAATGGGATCTGAAGTAAGTACCAATGAAGGTTTATTGCCGATATCAATTACAACACAATATCTGTGTGGTATAGATTATACTCCCAAAATAGCTAGTGCACAAATTAAGTCAAGTATTTTACTAGCAGGTTTAGGTGCCGGTGGCGTAACAAAATTGTCAGAAAAATATTTGACAAGAAATCATACAGAAATAATGATGAAAAATATGGGAATTGACATTAATATAATTGATAGTCAAATTATACTAAAGCAAATAAAACACAAATTAAACCCAATAGATATTTATATCCCAGGAGATCCATCAACAGCATCTTTTTTTGCAGCAGCAGCACTTTTGTTAAATAAAGAAATCATTTTAGAAAAGATTTTATTAAATGAAACTAGAATTGGTTTTTTTAAAATCATTGAACAAATGGGAGCAAAGATAGAATATATTAATGTAAAAACATCTTTTGGTGAAAAAGTGGGTGATATCAGAGTAATACCAAATCAGTTACATTCAATTATAATTGATAAAAAAATAATTTCTTCTATAATTGACGAAATACCAATTATAGCCATTTTAGCCTCACAGGCAAATGGTCAAACTAAATTAACTGGAGGAATTGAATTGCGCTATAAAGAATCTGATAGAATCAGAGCAATATGCTCAAATCTAAACAATATGGGTGCAAAAATAGATGAATTTAATGATGGCTTTATTATTCATGGTAAATCGGAACTTAATGGAACAAAAATTAAAACATATAAAGATCATAGAATTGCAATGGCTTTTAGTATTGCAGGATTAATTACAAATGGTAAAACACATTTAGATGACGAAAAATGTATTGAATTTTCTTGTCCTGAATTTTTTAGTTTATTAAAAGAATTAATTAATTGAAAAGATTTATAGTTTTAGGTAATCCTGTTGAACAAAGTTTAAGTCCTTTTTTACATAATTGGATTTTTAAAAAATTTAATATTAATGCAAAATATTACAAGCTTAAGTGTGATTTGGATGATTTGGTGTTTAATATAAATAAGCTCAGAGAAAATAGTGTTCATGGTTTAAATATAACAATACCATTTAAGAGTAAAGTCATAGATCATTTAGACATTATTAATGATAGAGCAAAAATCATAGGTTCAGTTAACTGTATTACGATGCGTAATAATAAAGTGATGGGATTTAATACTGATTGGTTTGGTTTTTCTAAATTATTAATTGACAATAAAATAGATATTATTGATAAAGAAATTATTGTTTTTGGTGCAGGTGGAGCAGCAAAAGCAATAATTTATGCATTAACTTTAAATGGAATAAAAAAAATTAGATTATTTAATAGAAAAATAGAAAATGCTCAAAAATTAGAAAATAGTTTTGTTTCTGTTCATAGTTTAAAAGATTTAAAATATTTTATTAAAAAAGATTCAATAATAGTTAATTGTACACCATTAGGAATGAATGATAAAAAAATGCCATTCAACAAAAAATTTCTCAACAAAAATCAATTAATAATTGATACCATTTATAATATTAAAAGAACAAAATTATTAGATTTAGGTGAAAAAAAAGGTGCATTTGTAATTAATGGTTTAGATATGTTCATTTATCAAGGTATTGCTTCTCTTGATTTATGGTTGGAAGAAAATATTTTTGATATTATAAACATTAACAAAATAAAACAAATCATGAAAGAAAAATTATGTTAAATCGTATAAAATTGTTAACTGCTGGAGAATCACACGGAAAAGGTTCCTTGGGTATCATTGAAGGTATACCAGCTGGTTTAGAAATAACTGAAAAATATATAAATGTTGAATTGTCAAGAAGACAAAAAGGGTACGGCCGTGGTGCTAGAATGAAAATTGAAAATGATAAAATAGAAATATATACTGGTGTAAGATTTGGCAAGACAATAGGATCACCTATTGGTTTTATTTTACCTAATAAAGATTGGGAGAATTGGGTTGAAAGAATGTCTATTGAAAAAAAAACAAAGAATATTGATAACATTACTTTACCTAGACCAGGACATGCAGATTTAGCTGGTGTACAAAAATATGATTTTGATGATATAAGAAATGTAATTGAAAGAAGTTCAGCTAGAGAAACTGCAATGCGGGTAGCTTTAGGCTCAGTTTGTAAAAGAATGATTGAAGAATTAGGTATAGAAGTAGGAAGTAGAGTAACTCAAATAAACAAAATAAAAGATGAACATTCTATACCTAAAGATCTAAATCCTTTAAAATTAAGTAAAATTGCTGATAAATCTCCAGTTAGATGTTTGGATAAAACTAAAGAAAAAGAAATGATAAAAATTATAGAAAAAGCTAAAAAAAATGGAGATTCATTGGGAGGAGTTTTTGAGGTCATAGCAAATGGATTACCTTATGGATTAGGAAACTATAACCAATGGAATAATAAATTACAGGTAAAAATAACAGAATGTATAATGTCAATTAATGCTTTTAAAGGTATAGAAATAGGCTTAGGTTTTGGTTATACAGATAAATTTGGTAGTCAAGTTCACGATGAAATAGGTTGGGATGGTCATAAATTCATACGTTTTTCAAACAATGCTGGAGGTATTGAGGGGGGAATGAGTAATGCACAGCCAATCATTATTAAATCTGTTATGAAACCAATCCCAACATTAACAAAACCATTAAGATCAGTAGATATAAAAACAAAAAAAGATCTATTAGCTCATAAAGAAAGAACTGATTCTTGTTCTGTACCCTCAGCATCAATAATTGCTGAGTCAATGTTATCAATTGCAATTGCAGACTCGATATTAGAAAAATTTGGTGGTGATTCTATGGATCAATTAAAAAAGCATATTTCTTGTACAGCAAAATATTAAAAATGCTTATTGATGAAAATATTTTTTTAATTGGAATGATGAATAGTGGAAAAACAACTGTTGGAAAAATACTATCTAAAAAAATCAAATATAATTTTATTGATACAGATATACAAATTGAGGAGATTATGTCAATTTCAATATCTGATATTTTTGATATTTTTGGTGAAAAAAGATTTCGCGAAATGGAATCTTCATTTTTTATTGAAAAATCAAAAGAAAAGGGAATTGTATTTTCAACAGGTGGGGGTATAGTTTTAAATGACCTAAATGCAAATTCTTTAAAGAACAATGGAATAACAATTTTGTTAGAAGCATCTATTGAGCAACTTGCGGCACGAATTAAAGTTAATAATAAACCATTATTAATAAATTCTTCAAATTTCAAAAGGGATTTATCAAAACTTTGGCAAGAAAGAAAAAAATTATATTATAATTATGCAGACATCATCATCAACAATGATAACTTATCACCTATTGGAACTGTTCAAGAAATTATTAAAGTGTTAAATGAAAATCATAAGTTTAAATCTTAACAATAAAAGATATTCAGTAAAAGTAAGTAATCAAATCATTAATGAAATAGATCATTTTATTTCTTTTGACAATGTGGTTATTATTACCCAAAGAAATATTTTTAAATTATATGAAAAACATTTTAATAAAACAAAAAAGATTATTTTTATTGATGAAACAGAAAGAGCAAAATCAATTGATGTTTATACGAGTGTAATTAAAAAAATTATAAAATATCAATGTAATAGAAAATCCACTATTATTGCCTTAGGAGGAGGTGTTGTAGGTGATTTAGCTGGTTTTGTTGCATCTACATATATGAGAGGAATTAATTATATTCAAATCCCAACAACACTTTTAAGCATGGTAGATTCGTCAATTGGAGGGAAAACTGGAATAAATTTAGATGAAGGGAAAAATTTAATTGGCTCATTTTACCAACCTAAATTAGTTCTTATTGATCCAAATTTTATAAAAACATTAAACCAAGAGGAGATTATTTCAGGTTTAGGTGAAGTTATTAAGTATGGAATATTGAGTAACATTGATTTTTTAAAGTATATAAATTCAATTTTATTTGACATAATCAAAAATAGAGATTTACTTTTATTGGAAAAAATAATTATTGATTGTGTTAAGATTAAAATTAATATTGTTGAAAGAGATGAGAAAGAACAAAACTTAAGACAAGTTTTAAATTTTGGACATAGCATTGGTCATGCAATTGAAAATCAATTAGGTTATAATAATATAAAACATGGTATATCTGTTTGCTATGGAATTATATCAGCCTTAATTTTATCAAAGCAAAAATATAATTTCCCTCAATCAGAATATGATTTAATTTTGAATTGTATGAAAAAATTAGATTTGTCAAATTTAAGAGCGATTAATACAAAAAAAATCTTAAAGATATTAAAAAAAGATAAAAAGAATAATAATAATTATAATTTTGTGTTGCTTAAAAAAATAGGTATTCCAACAACGAATAATGAGCTAAATGAAGCTCAAATCATTGAATCAATCAAAAAAAATGAATATATTAGTAATTAACGGTCCTAATCTAAATTTATTAGGTTCTAGAGAAAAGAATATTTATGGTAAAACTTCTTTAGCAGAATTAATGATTTGGCTAGAGACATCCCAAATTGGAATTAAACACAAATTTAAATTTTTTCAATCAAACCATGAAGGTGGTATAATCGATACTATACAAGACGAGAGGTTTTGGGCAGATGGAATAATAATTAATCCTGGTGCTTTTACTCATTACTCCTATGCTATTAGAGACTCAATTTTGTCAGTTTCAATTCCAACTATTGAAGTTCATCTAAGTGATATTAATAATAGAGAAAAATTTAGAAAAATATCAGTTATTAGGGATGTGTGTATTGATCAAATTTTTGGAAAGGGTAAAAATAGTTACTTGGAAGGATTGAAAATTTTATTGGAATTTCTAATTGATAAAAAAAAATAACAAAGTAAAGATATTTACTGATGGTGCTTGTAGAGGAAATCCTGGACCAGGGGGTTGGGGAGCATTGTTAAAATATGGTGATGTTGAAAAAAAAATTAATGGTTATTCAAATCAAACAACTAATAATATTATGGAATTGACTGCAGCTGTTGAATCACTAAAAATATTGAATAGAACGTGCGATATAATAATTACAACTGATTCTAATTATGTTAAAAATGGTATAACAAGTTGGATAAAAAAATGGAAAATGAGTAATTGGAAAACTTCAAGTAAGAAAAGTGTTAAAAATAAAGAATTATGGATCGAGCTTTACAATGAGTCACAAAAGCATAATATTGAATGGAAATGGGTAAAAGGACATTCTGGTCATCCAGAAAATGAAATTGCTGATATGTTGGCAAATCAAGCAATTGATGAAAATTATTAAAAAAATTAAATAATACTTGTTATTCTCCTCGATGAATGTCTATTTTTAGATATTAAAAATTAAAATTTTTCGTTTAATCAAAGAGGAGGTCGTAAAATGGCTGAAAAAGTAACTTCAACTGGAGTAAATAAAGAAAAAGGTTATCTTTATTATTTAGGTAAAGATGGCAATGTATGGAGATCGCAGATGGCGAGAGGTGATTCTAAAGGTGGAAGTGCTGAAAAAGTAGCTGATGCAGGTGTTACAAGAGAATCAGGTTATCTATACTTCATCGATAAAGATGGTGATGTTTCTAGAGCAAAAATGGCAAGAGGTAGAAGCTAGGTTTTCAAGTTTTAGATAAACAAATTAAAAAACCCCAGAAATCTGGGGTTTTTTATTTTTTTAAAATATTTTTAAAAATCATTACTTTCTTAAATTGATTTTCGTCACCTTTAAACATTCTTGTAATATTACTTCTATGCATGAATAGTATAAAGCACGATACAAACATACAAAACATATTAATGTCATTAAAGTGAAATAAATTTGAAACTAAATTTTCGATTAAAGAAAATATCGTTATTGTAAAACCAGCTAAAATAGTACTAAAACCAACAAATCCTGTTATAGTAAGTGTAAATATCCAAATAAACAAAGCAGGTATTATACAGCTTGGGTATATTGAAATAATCGCTCCAAGAGCAGTCCCCGCTCCTTTACCGCCTTTAAAGTTATGGAAAATTGGATAACAATGTCCGATTATAGCGGCAGCTCCAAAAAAAAGGTAATCAGATTGTAAAAAATCATTTGATTCTATTGAAAAATTACTAAAAAACTCAGCTGCTATATAACCTTTTCCAATATCAATTAACAAAACAGGTAATGCAAATAAAATACCTTGAGTTCGTAGAGCATTTGTTGCACCCGCATTTCCACTTCCACTTTTTCTTATATCAATATCTCTTAATTTTCCTATTAGCATACTTCCTGATATCGAGCCAGTTAGATATGATAAAATGATTAGGGAAATAAACGATATCATATTTTTGGTTTAATCGGTATGTACTCTTGTATACCTGCAACTAATGAACCAGGACCTAAATGAACTCCAAGTGCGCTTCCGCAATCTATAACATAAGAATAATTAATATTGACTGAATATTTTTTAAGATTTTCAATTAACTTGTATGCTCTTTCCTCACAATTACAATGAGTAATAATGATTCTATATTCTCTATTTTTTCGAGTTTTATTTAGTAGTTGTTTAGCGGTTTTTTTTGCAAAATTCTTTTTACCAAAAAATCCACCAGATATTTTCATTTTGCCTAAATTATCGGTAGCTAGAATAGGATGAAATCTTAGTAAATCAGAAATTGTTTTTACAATTATAGGGACTCTGCCACCTTTAACAGAATAGTTTAAATCAAATACTGATGCATAAACATTAGTTTTAGGTATGATGTTATCAATTAATTTTTCTATTTCTGATTTTGAATAACCAAGATTTGCAGCTTCTGCTGCATAAGATACTATTAAGCCCATTCCGCCAGAAATACTTAATGAATCAATTACTGATATATTTTTTGAGTTGTTAAATCTTTTTGAAGCAGTTTGTGCCGATTGCATTGTTCCACTTAGCTCTTTAGGTAAGTGTATAGAAATTATTGATTTGTAATGACTAATAAGAAATTCGTACTGTTTCCTGAAATCACCAGGTGTTGGTTGTGATGTTTGAGGATGATTTAAATTGTTTTCCAATTCGTAGTAAAATTCTTTTGATGTTAATGAAACTTTATCAATGTAATCTATATCACCAAAATTATATCTAACGGGAACTACATGGATATTATATTTATCAATTAAATTATCAGGGATATCTGAGCCTGAATCAGTAATAATCGCTATTTCTCCGTGGTCACCATGTGCATCTTTATTTTGTTTATACATGTCATCTGCTTTTTGATTTATTACTTTCCCAAATTTTTCTGAAAATTTAAATAATTTTCCAGGTTCATTAGTGTGGATATGTATTTTTGTTTTTTCTTTAGTACCAGCTAAAACTAAACTATTCCCAAATTTTTTCAATTCTGATCTTAAATTTTTTCTATCGATATTTTTACCTAAAATAAGGCATTCCGTACAGTATCTATAGGTTAAATCTGTTGCATCTGATTCAATATAATGATTTGAATGAGTAGTATTTTTTAATACACTAGAAAAATCGAGTTTTTTAATATTTCCATCTTTAATAAATTTTTGTATACCATGAAGTAAATCAACAAAACCTTGAGCACCAGCATCTACAACACCTGCTTTTTTTAAAACTTTAAGTTGATTAGGTGTATTTTTTAATGATATCTCAGATACTTTGACAGCTGAGTTAAATAATTCTAAAAAATCAGTTTTCCCATTTTTAATCTCTGTTATTAAATGATTCGAAAAATCAGTTAATATTGTTAAAATCGTTCCTTCTCTAGGTTCACCTAATGCTTCCCTTGCATATTCAGAACCAATTTTTATGGCCTGAGCAAATTCTTCGGGAGTCATTTTAGTACTGTTTTTGCATCCATCACTCATTCCTTGAAAAAATTGAGCTAAAATGGCACCAGAGTTTCCTCTCGCTCCATCCAATGCTGAATCTGCTATATTGAATAGCATATCAGATATAGAATTACATACTTTAGTTGATGTCCCATCTAAAACTGCGTTGAGTGTAAATGCCATATTTGTTCCCGTGTCACTGTCAGGTACAGGAAAAACATTAATTTTATTTAAATATTCTTGTCTAGAAATAACATTGTGGATACCAGAAGCCAAAGCTCTGTGAAATCTGATGCCATCAATATAAGATATATTTATATTATTGTTCATTTATGTTTAATTTACGAAAAAATTATTAAATATCTAATTAAGGAGGGTTTTAATTTGAAAAATATTTTAATAATTTTATTGTTTTTAAAGCATCAAACCATCTGTGAAATTGTTTTTCGAAGTGTTTGTTAGAGGGAGATGATTTTTGTAAACCATCCCAAATGCGCTTTATTTTTTGTTCATTTAAAAAATTGGGTAAATTTTCATTGATAATATTAGCTTTTAATAATAAAGTATCAATTTTTACATTCATACTTTTTTTGCCTAATTTTAACCATTTACTTAATATTAAAAAACTTTGTTTTTTAAAGAATAATTCTTTTAAATCGTAACCCTTACTTGATTGTTCCATTCTGAATCCAGTTCCCAAATAAACTCTATTTGATATTCTTGATGACGGATAAACTAAAATTTCATTTATAGTTTTTACTTTTTTATATTTTGCTAGCGATTCTAAGAAATAAAAATCTTCTGTTGCTTTTCTTTTGGACATCCCTCCTACTGATGCGTATGCATGAGCTGTACAAGTAATAGTTGAGCCTATTGAATGATAGTAATATGGAGAATTTGCTTTTTTTAAATGTAATGATGTAGTTTTGATAAATTCTTCGTATAATTTTATAGATTTATTTAATATACTAGATGATGAACGAATGTGTTTAAAATTAATTACAGCTGATGTTGTATTTTTATTGTTATAAAATTTCTTAATTTCTAATAAATATTTTTCTGAAATTATTGTATCTGCATCTAAACTACAAAAAATTGTATTTTCATTAGAAAATTTCAAACCTATGTCAAAACCAATTTTACGTGCTAATCCAACTCCAGCTTGTTTTGTTGGTAATGCATTA
Source organism: Fidelibacterota bacterium (assembly GCA_002704045.1). Lineage (GTDB taxonomy): Bacteria > Fidelibacterota > Marinisomatia > SCGC-AAA003-L08. The sequence goes on along the minus strand of PAFF01000037.1, from coordinate 9,206 downwards.
TTATATGAAAATGCATCTACATAATGTATATTTAAATTTTTAAATAATTTGATTAATTCTATTGTTTTCAAATTTGAATTTAAAATTTTATTTTCATCATTTATTTTATTATTTATTACAATGATTATTAGTGTTTTCTTCAATAAAAGATTATTTTGGTTTGATATGGAATTTAATGTTTTTCGTATATAATTATGTTCTGCGTATGATGGTATAGATATGATGAAAGAATATGTTTTTTGATTTGGTTTTGAATTTAAACTCCATTTATGGTGAAGGGATTTCTTCAATAAATATTTTTTTATAGGTTGATTCAAAAGATTTTATCTTCAATAATTTTGCATGAGGTATTAAAATCTGCATTATCTACCCAATTAATTTTTAACTTTCTTCTTTCCATTCTTCTAAACCAAGATAATTGTCTTTTTGCAAATTGTTGAATTCTAGTCGTTAGTTTTAATATAAATTCATCTTTTGAGTAAATATTGTTTAGGTATTGACTAACAAATTTGTATTCAAGCCCAATTTTTTCTAATCTATCATTTGAAATTCCATTATTAAGTAAATTTTTTACTTCTTCAACTAAACCTTCATTTAATCTTTTTAACAGTCTTTTTTTTATCTTTTTTCTTATTAAGGACCTATCAAAATTTGTTCCTATAATCAGTGGATTATCTATTTTAATAACTTGTTTTGATTTTCTTTGAGTTTGATTTATCCTCTCAATGTATCGTATAATTCTTCTTTTATTATTTAATTCAGATTCATTTGCATTTTTAATGAATTTTTCTCCGGCTAATTTTAATAATGAATTGATTGATTTGCTTTCTAGTTTTTCCCTTAGCTTATAATTTGGTCCAATGTTATTTAGTGGATAATCAAGTAAAATTGATTCAATATATAATCCAGTTCCTCCACATAAAATTGGAACTTTGTTTTTTGATTTTATTTTATTGTACGCGGTTTTAAAATCATTTTGAAATTGGAAAACAGAATAATCTATATTAGGTTCAATTATATCTATGAGATGGTAATGAATCTTTTTATCATTGATAATATATTCATTATAATCTTTACCTGTACCTATATTTAATTTTTTATATATTTGTCTTGAGTCAGCAGAAATTATTTCTCCATTATATTTATCAGCAATTTTTACTGCTAGATTTGTTTTTCCGGTTGCAGTTGCTCCTAATATGACTATTAAATCAAATTTATATTTTTTATTATTCATTTATTAAAATAAAATATTATAATTAATCTTAAATGTTAATTAGTATTAATTTATGAAAAGAAATTAATTTATTTTTAGGCAAAATTATGAAAGAATTATTAAAAACGTATAATCCATCCATTGTTGAAAAGAAATGGTATGAAAAATGGGAAACAAATAAAGTTTTTTCACCAAGTGATAATTCTAATTTAGAATCTTATGCAATTATGATCCCACCGCCAAATGTGACTGGTAAATTGCATTTAGGACATGTTTTAAATAACACTATTCAAGATGTATTAATAAGAAAAGCTCGCATGCAGGGTAAAAATACACTTTGGCTTCCAGGAACAGATCATGCTTCAATTGCAACAGAAGCAAAGGTTACCAAAAAATTAAAAGATGAAGGAATTGATAAAAATGAAATAGGTAGAGACGAATTTTTAAAGCATGCTTGGCAATGGAAAGATAAATATGGTGGGACAATAATTAATCAATTAAAAAGGCTAGGATGTTCTTGCGATTGGGATAGAGAAAAATTTACAATGGATGACGACTATAGTAATTCTGTATTGGAGTGTTTCGTCAAATTATATAATGATGGATTGATATATAAAGGTGAAAGGATAATAAATTGGGATCCAAAAAGTATGACAGCATTGTCAGACGAGGAAGTTATATATAGAGAAACAAAAGGAAATTTATGGCATTTTAAATATCCAATTAAAGATTCAAAGGAATTTGTCATTGTTGCAACAACACGTCCTGAAACGATGCTTGGAGATACAGGTATTGCTGTGAATCCAAATGATAAAAGATATATAAATTTGATTGGTAAAAGTGTTATTTTACCAATAGTTAATAAAGAAATACCAATTTTTGGAGATGAATATGTTGATATAAAATTTGGAACAGGATGTGTTAAGGTTACTCCAGCACACGACCCTAATGATTTTAATATGGGTACAAAAAATAATTTAGAAATAATTAATATTTTTAATCCTGATGGTTCAATAAATGATAATGCTCCCAAAAGCTATATAGGTTTGGATAGATTTGAAGCTAGAAAAAAAATAGTAAAAGAAATTGATTCATTAGGTTTGCTTGACAAAATTAATGAATATACTCACAATGTAGGATATTCAGAGCGAACTGATGCAATTGTTGAGCCATATCTTTCAAATCAATGGTATCTTAAAATGGATACTTTTGCCACAAAAGCTTTAAGTGTGGTAGAAAAAGAAAAAATTAAATTTTATCCAAGTCGATGGACTAAAATTTATAACCATTGGTTAAATAATATTAAAGATTGGTGTATCTCAAGACAGCTATGGTGGGGACATAGAATTCCAGTTTGGTATAGAGGATCTGAAATATATTGTGGTATTGAACCACCTTCTGGAAAAAATTGGATACAAGATGAAGATGTTTTAGATACTTGGTTTTCATCTTGGCTCTGGCCTATGGCCACATTAGGTTGGCCTAAAAAAACAAAAGCATTAAAAACTTTTTATCCTACTCAAGATCTTGTTACTGGAGCAGATATAATATTCTTCTGGGTCGCAAGAATGATTATGGCTGGTTTACATTTTGAAAAACAAATTCCATTTTCTAATGTTTATTTTAATGGTATTGTTAGAGATAACAAGGGAAGAAAAATGAGTAAAAGTCTAGGTAATTCTCCAGATCCATTAGACCTGATTGATGAGTTTGGTGCAGATGCGTTAAGGGTAGGTATGTTATTAATTGCACCACAAGGTTCAGATATTATTTTTTCTAAAGACAGAATTGAAATTGGTAGAAATTTTATAAATAAGCTCTGGAATTCCGCTCGTTTTGTTATAATGAATATTGATGATGAATATATGTCAATAAATGATCCAAATCTAAAACTAAATAAAACTGATAAATGGATTATTTCAAAATTGAATAAAACTATTTTGAATGTTAATGATTCTTATGATCAATATAAGTTGAATGAATCAATTAAATTGGTATATGATTTTGTTTGGAGTGATTTTTGTGATTGGTATATTGAATTTTCAAAAGTAAGATTTTATAGCCAAATTAAAACAGATAAAAAAAATGCAATATCTGTATGTGTTTTTGTTCTTGAAACAATTTTAAAATTATTACATCCATATATTCCTTTTATCACAGAAGAGATTTGGACAATGATATCTAAAAATGATAAGTTTTTAACTGTTTCTAGTTGGCCTTCAATAGATAAAACTAAAATTTTACCTGACATTGAAAATGAAATTAAAATAATCAAGGAAGTAATTTCATCAATTAGAAATGTTAAAACAAATTTAGGTATTTCTCCGTCAAAAAATATTATTATAATTTTGAGGGGACCTGAAAATATCACAAAAATAATAGAGAATTACGCAGATTATCTTTTGAAAATGGTTAAAGTAGAATCTATTAGTTCGGGTCCAAAAATTAAAAAGCCATCTCAATCAGCAGTTGCAGTTGTGAATAATATTGAACTTTTTATACCACTTGCAGGTTTAATTGATTTAGATAAAGAAAAAAGGCGATTAGAAAATCAAATTCAAGATATAGTTGGTAGATTAAATTCTGTTAATTCAAAATTAAATAATAAAAATTTTATTTCCAGAGCACCTGAAAATGTTGTTAAAAATGAACAAACCAAGCATAATAAATACATGTCATCTCTTGAAAAATTAAAAATTAATTTAAAATCATTAGAATAAGTTAAAATAGATAATATAAATAATAAGATTAATTTAACAACAGATGTAACTTATCTGAAAGGTGTTGGTCCTAGGCGAGCAAAAACTTTAAAAGATCATCATATTTTGGATATAGGCGATCTTCTATATTATTATCCAAGAAAGTATATTGACAGATCTATAATCACTAAAATGAATATGATTAAAGTAGGTCAAGAAGTTTTAGTTGTTGGTAAAGTTCAAAGCTGTGGTTTAAAAAAAACAAGAAAAAGAAATTATTACCAAGTAACATTAAATGATAATTATGGAAACATTAATCTAATATGGTTTCATGCTTTAAGTTGGATCACTGGAAAATTTGAAATTGGCGATATAATTGCAGCTTATGGTAAAGTAGATTTTTTCAATGGATTTAATATAACTCATCCTGAATTTGACTCATTGGAGGACAATGATGATCCAATAAACACAGGCCAAATCATCGCAGTATATCCAGGGACATCAGAATTAAAAAAAGTTGGCTTAGAAAGTAAAGGCTTTAGAAAAATAATTCGTAATGCTATTGAAAAAACTCATTTAGTTATAAATGATTACTTTACAGTTAATTTTTTAAAAGAATATGGATTAATAAATAGATGTAGTTCAATAATCAATATTCATCAGCCAGATGATTCACATAATTTAAAAAATGCAATTTATAGATTAAAATTTGATGAACATTTTTTTCTCCAATTATTAATGGCATTAAGGAAAAAAAGGATTGAAAACACTAATGGTAAAGTATATTTAAAAAGAGGTCATTATGTAAAGAAAATGTATGATGAAATTCCTTTTACATTAACCAATTCACAAATAAAAGTTTTAAAGGAAATACGCTCAGATTTAATTTCTAATAAGCAAATGAACCGTTTATTGCAGGGTGATGTTGGATCTGGTAAAACAATTGTTGCAACTTTAATAGCTTCCATTGTTATTGGCAATAATTCTCAAGTAGCTGTTTTAGCACCAACAGAGCTATTGGCAGAACAACATTATAGAAGTTTTAAAAAATATTGTGATTTAGTAAATATTAAATCAGGTTTGTTAACTGGTAGCCTTTCAATTTCACAGAAAAGTAATCTTTTAGAAGATCTAAAATCAGGTGAATTGCAAATTATTATTGGTACCCATGCATTGATACAGGATCAAGTTATTTTTAAAGATTTAGGTTTAGTTATCATTGATGAACAACATCGTTTTGGAGTAGAACAAAGAAAAAAAATTATTGATAAAGGATATAATCCAGAAATATTGGCAATGACTGCAACACCAATTCCTAGAACATTAGCATTTACATACCATGGTGATATAGATGTATCTGTAATTGATGAACTACCTAAAAATAGAAAAAAAATTGAAACAAAAGTTATTCAACAAGATAAATTGAATGAAGTATATGATTTTATAAAAAAAATACTGATCAAAGGACAGCAGTGTTTTATTGTATATCCATTAATTGATGATAGTGAGTACATAGATTTAAAAGCTGCTAAATCTGGATATGAAAAAATAAAAAATATTTTTTCTGATTATAATGTTGGTTATTTAGATGGTAAAATGAAAATTGATGAACGGAACAAAATTATGGATATGTTTTCTCAAAATAAAATTAATATTTTAGTTTCTACTACTGTTATAGAAGTTGGAATTGATGTACCTAATTCAACTTTAATGATAATTGATAACGCTGAAAGATTTGGTTTATCTCAATTACATCAACTTAGGGGAAGAGTTGGTAGAGGCAGCCAAAAAAGTTTTTGTATCCTAATAGCAAGAAAATTCACACCTGATTCACATAAAAGATTAAAAATTATGGAAAACACTAATGATGGTTTTATTATTTCTGATGAAGACTTGAAGATAAGAGGACCCGGAGATTATTTTGGTAAGAGACAACATGGTTACATGAAATTAAAAATAGGAAATATCATTAAAGATGGTTCAATCATTCGTATTGCAAGAAATGCTGCATTTTCTTTAATTGAAAAAGATCCAAAGCTTGATAAAAAAGAAAATATTCCAGTCAAAAAGCAATTTTTGAAATATTATAAGGAAATGATTGAATTTATTGATATTAGTTAAAAAACAAAATGTTATAAATTCAAACTTTAATAAAATAAATTTTAATAAAAATAAATATGAAAAAAATAAATCAATATATTGCTATTTTAACATTCTGTTATTCTTTCATTATATATTTAATGACAATGGCACCAACAGCATCTTTTTGGGACTGCGGAGAATTTATAGCTACCTCAGTAATTATGGGAGTTCCACATCCGCCTGGAAGTCCTTTATATTTGTTGTTAGGTAATGTTTTTTCTCAAATTCCACTTTTTTCAGATATAGGAGCAAGAGTTAATTTGATATCTCCAATTGTTAGTGCTTTAGCAGTAATGTTTTTGTATCTGATAATTGTTCAATTAGTTAAAGAATGGAGAGGAAAAGTTAAAAATACATCAGATGCAATAATTGCCTATGGTGGCGGTTTCATAGGTGCTTGTACATTTGCAGTAACAGATTCACATTGGTTTAATGCTGTAGAGGCTGAAGTTTATGCAATGTCAACTTTTTTCACTGCAATTGTTGTATGGTTAATATTAAGGTGGAGTCAAAATACAGAAAAAACTGGTAATATTAGAAATATTTTACTTATTTCTTACATGCTTGGATTAGCATCAGGTGTACATTTATTAAATTTATTAGCTTTACCTTTTATAGCTTTAATAGTCTATTATAAACGTTTTGAATTTAAATTAATAACATTTTTAATTGCAGGTTTAACATCTGTAGGTATTTATTTATTCATATATCAGGGAGTGATAAAAGGATTACCTAAATTAGCCGCAAATTATAATTTATATGTTCCAATAATTTTAATTTTAATAATATTGTCTATCACAGTTTATTCAATTATTATAAAAAATAAAGAACTGTCAACTATTTTTGCTTGTATTATGTTGGTTTTTATAGGTTATACATCTTATACAACTATCTTTATAAGAGCTACACAACACCCAGCAATTAACGAAAATAATCCAGATACTATTGATAGAGCATTATCTTATTTAAATCGTGATCAGTATGGTAGCTGGTCAATAACTGATAGAAAACAAAGTCTATTAAATTCATCGTATATTTCTAGGTGGGTAGATAAAAGAAATATAAAGGATCCCACAAGAGAAGAAGTTAAAACTTTTGTATTGGATTACCAATTTAAAGAAATGTATTTTAGATATTTTGCTTGGCAATTCATTGGACGAGAAAACTCTAATGACCGATCTTGGGATTTAATAACAAAAGATGGACAATATATAAAGTCATTAGATGGAATAAATTGGAAACAATTTATTTTCCCATTGGCATTCATCATAGGTATTGGTGGATTATTCCATCATTTCAAAAAAGATTGGAAAAAAGCATTAGCAGTTCTTGCACTTTTTGCTGCAACAGGTGTGATGATTATTCTCTATCTAAACCAGTATGATCCTCAACCTCGAGAGAGAGATTATTCATATGTTGGAAGTTTTTTTGCATTCTCAATATGGATAGGTATTGGTATTACAGGCATTCTTGAAAGAATAAGACAATATATTAAATCAAACACTGCTTCAGTTATTTTTATAGCTTTAATATTTATATTAATGCCATTTATGATGCTTTATGCAAATTATCACGAACATAATAGAAGTGGTAACTATGTAGCTTGGGATTATGCATATAATCTACTAAATTCCTGTGAGCCTAATGGAATAATATTTACTAATGGTGACAATGATACATTTCCTCTTTGGTATATACAAGAAGTTGAGGGTGTTAGAAAAGATGTAAGAGTTGTCAATCTAAGTCTTTTAAATACTGATTGGTATATACATCAATTAAAAAATGACTTTCCTAAATTACCTATTCAATTAGATGATCAACTAATAGATAGAATGGGTGTATATGGACCATATATTGCAACAGTAAGAGCCTTACAATCCTATACTTCCACTAATAGTATATATGACTTAGGTGAACCATTTACAGATAATAATAATAACAATAAATATGATATTGGTGAAAAATTTGAAGATCAAAATTCTTGGAATAATTATAGAAATAAATTAAATCAAGCTTCTCAAAAGATTTATCAAGCTAATTGGGATGTTAGAATGGGTTTTGATCTAGTACCATGGAATCAAATGGATGTTAAAGTAAAGTACGATGATAATTTTATAAATTGGAAATTGAATCCAACACATGGTTCTTTTTTAAGAGTTCAAGATTTTATGATAATCCAATTAATTAATGATTTACCTATAGAAAGGCCAATTTATTTTGCTGTAACAGTCTCGCCAGAAAATAGATTAGGTTTAGATGATTATCTCCAAATGGAAGGATTAGTTTTTAAATTGAAATCTGAAAAAGTTGGTGATGATAAATTAAATCATTCTAAAATGATACAAAATATAACAGAAACTAATAATTATGATAATATCATCTATGATGGTAATCAGTATACTAATTATATTGAATCTGGTAATGGAGTATATAGATATAGAAATCTTAATAACGATAAAATCTATTTTAATGATAATATTCATCGATTAATACAAAACTATAGATCTTCTTTTTTGCAACTTGGTATAGAAACAATATATTCAGAAAGAATTAATAAAAATAAAGAAACTTTAAATTTACTTAATTTGATGGAACAATATTTTCCTTCAAAAATTTTACCTATGCGAAATACAGAATTGGAAATTCAAGTAGGTAGAATTTATAAAGAAGCTGGTGATAGTTTTAAATATATAGAAGTATTGAATAAAATTTTATCTAACTCAAGCACGAGTTTAGAAGATAAATACTATATTGGACAATTATTTATGCAAGATTTACAAGATTTTGATAAAGCAATAGAAATCTACAAAGATCTAAATATAGATTATCCAAATCAGTTTGAAATAGTTTTAGCGCTTGTTCAAGCATATTCACAATCTAATCAATTAGATAAAGCAGTCAATTTACTTGAGAATTGGATTTTAAATAATCCTAATGACTCTCAAGCTCTTGAATATCTTAATATTTTAAAGGATATATCATAGATAAATATTTAGTTTCTGTTATAATACCTCATTATAATGGTGTAGAGACCATTTTAGAGTGTATTGATTCTTTAAAAAAATCTTCAAAAGAAAATATACAAATTATAGTTGTAGATAATGCATCTACGGATAATAGTATAAAAATTTTAAAAAGTAAATATAAAGATA
>PAFF01000036.1 GCA_002704045.1 Fidelibacterota bacterium | reverse complement strand
ATTAATATTTTTTATAATTAATTCCAAAGTTGAATTGGTAAAATTTTGAGAAATTCCTGCTATATGAGGTGTAATAATAACATTGTCCATTTTATGAAGTTTATGATTTTTATTCAAAGTTTCAGGGTAAGTTACATCTAGTCCCACTCCTAATAATTTTTTTTCATTTAAGGCTTTGATAAGAGAGTCATTACAAACTATTTTTCCTCTAGAAATGTTAATTAAAATAGAATTTTTCTTCATTTTTTTAAAAATCTTAGAGTTAAAGAGATTCTCAGTTTTATTAGTCAATGGAGCAGATATGAATATTACATCCGCTTTACTAACAGCTTCATTAAGATTTTCTAATAAATAAAAATTTTCAATTATTCTATTTTTATGATCAAACTCATAACTTATAGCATCTAACTTTAGTCCAAAACCATATGCCCTATCAGCAATACACTTTCCTATACCGCCAAAGCCAACAATTAATGCTCGTTTGTTATTCAATTCGATTGGTCTGAAATCAAATGGCTTGTCTTGACCATATTTAGAAATAAAAGAAATTTTTCTTGTTAATGATAAAAGAAGAGCAATAGCATGATCTGCCACTTGATTACCCTGAATAATTTTCCCATTAGTGAACTTAGTTTTATTTAGTTCTTTGAAAAATAAATAGTTTTCTATTCCTGCGCCAGGAAGGTGAATCCATTCTAAACATGAGAATTTACTTATAAGATTGTTATTTATAATTTTTTCAAATTCATATCTTTTAAATGATATTAAAGCATTTGCTTTATTAAAATCTTTTAAAGATGTTAAAAATATATTTTTCCCAAACTTTTTATTCAGTAGAATTATCTGTGACTTATTGAAACCTAATAAAAGTATTCTTTTTTTCATGTCTATTTAGATATTATATCATAAAGAAAAGAGTCTAATTTATTTTTATCATTAATAATATTAATTCCATGAGCGCCAATATCATCCAGGTAGATATTTCCAGTTGGATCATAATAAATTGACTTACTTTTGTCTTCGTTAAAGTGGGCAGTAGATGTAAAAGGATAACTTATTGAACATAAACACTTATTGATATAATTTTTTGGAGAAATGCTATCATTTATTAACATGAAGTTTGGGTTATCAGTAAGCTTTTTTAAATGATTTAAAAAGAATTTACTAATTTGTCTTTTATTAGATTTCTTAGTTTTATAAATAATCTTTAAATTATATTTATTAGATAGATAATCGATATCCCTCAAAAATGATAATACATTTTCATAACATCTATACTCAGATGAGTACATGGCAAAAGTATCTGAAAATATTTTTTTATATGGAGCTGCATCAAAAATAGCAATAGTGTTACTAAAATCAAAATTATTCAAAATCGATGGATCTGAGTCTCTAAGAGAAAAAGGTTTCTTTTCAATTATTTTTGGTGTCACTTTTGATATTTGCTTAAGATAATTAGAGTGCTCTTTATTCCATGAAAAATAATTATTCCAACAAAGACTGTTATGACCTTGCAATATTTTATAGTCAAAATTATTTTTATATTCCAATTCAGATAAAGAATAAAAATACACAACTATATTTATACCTTTCTTTTCTGCAATATAAGTCCATAAAGGTTTATATTTCCAAGAAGAATTATTAAAGTAAATATTTTTTGGTAAATATTTAATATTACTTAATTTTAATATATAGTATTTTAAAATCTCTTCTGAAAAATTAATAAATTCAACTTTATTTCTAAATATATTTATTAAAGAAATAAAAAAAATTAGAAAAGTGATAATCATTAATAAAAATAAATTTAAAGCTGATATTGTAAATGGGAAATCGAAATTACTAAATTGAATATTAAGGTCTCTCTTTTTTATATTTTGTTGGATTTTTTTTTGTAAGTTTGAATTTTTATAATAAATCAAATTTACACTATCTTTCTTAATAATTTTTTTGTTAATGAATTCTGAATATAAAGAAAAATCTTTATAACTTTTGTCAAAAGAAAAGTTATTTAATGTGAGGTTAAATAACATGTTGTCATAATTTTTTTTTTAATTATAAAATTTGAAATAAAATAAATAATTAAATTTATTATAATTTTACAACAAACTAAAATCTTGAATAGTCCTTGAAGCAGGAAAAGAGAATAACAACCTATCTTAGATAATTTCAAGCCTTTCTTCTCAAAAATATTGAACCAAAATGGAGGAATTGGTAGACAAATTTTTTTATTTCTAGCAAGAGAAATAAGAATAACTTTTGTAAATCTAAAACTATTAAAATCTTTTGAAAAAAATTGTGAAAGAAATAAGTTTGTATCAATATGCTTAAAAAGAAAATAATTTAAGTATTTCGTATCATATATTTCATACGACTTCTCCAGATCAATATAGAGTTTTTCAAGAAAAATTTGATGGCTATTATATTTAAGATTTAAAATTTTTTTTCCAGTTCTAATTGAAAAAAAATCTTTTAGTGATAATTTATTGAATAGAACTTTAAAATATAAATACATTCTTAATTATTTATTAGATAAAAACTATTATTGGGAGATTACAATGAAAAAAGCCATTAAATCAAAGAAAATAAATATTGATAAAATATACGGTCTTCCTAAAAAGGTAGCATTTTGCAAATCTTGTGTAATTTCTAATCAAAGACCAAGGATTGATTTTAATAAAGATGGGATTTGTGCAGCCTGTAGATACTTTGAGTATAAGCAAACTATATCTTTTAAAAATAGAGAGGATGAATTAAAGAGAATATTAGACAAAAATCGAAGTAAAAATTCAAATTATGATTGTATAGTACCTTCCTCAGGTGGTAAAGACTCTGCTTATGTTGCTCATGAACTTAAAACAAAATATGGAATGAACCCATTAACTGTTACCTGGTCACCTTTAGTTTACACAGATATTGGTTTCAAAAATTTAGTAGGTTTTAACAAAGCAGGATTTGATGTTGTATTGGGAATGATGAGAGGAGATACTATGAGACGTCTATGTAGAGATGCAACAATTGAAATGGGAGATCCCTTTCAACCTTTTATATATGGTCAAGCATTATTTCCAATGAGAATTGCAGCAGAATATGGGATTAACTTAGTATTTGTTGGTGAAAATGCACAAGCAGAATATGGAGGTCCTAAAAATACTTGGAACAAATCGCACATTTCTATAAGTGAATACAAAAAATTTTGGTTTTCTAATTATGCAGTAAATTATTGGTTAAAAAGGGGTTATTCAAAACAAGAACTACAAATGTTAGATACTTCAAATTTAAAAAAATTCTCTAAAATAAAAAAATATTTTTACGGTTATTTTAGAAATTGGTCTAATCACTCAAATTATTATTATGCAAAAAAACATACTAATTTTCAGCCAAATCCAGAAAGGACTGAAGGAACTTTTACAAAATATTCTTCAATTGATGATAAATTAGACACATTTCACCACTGGTTCTCCTTATTGAAATTTGGCATTAGTCGTTGTACAGCAAACGCCTCTCGGGAAGTTAGAGAAGGATTTAGAACTAGAAAAGAGGCAATATCATTAGTAAAAAGATATGATAGTGAATTTCCAAAAAAATATTTTAAAGATTTCTTAGAATATACAGGTTTATCTAAAGAAGAATTTTTTACCATAGCTGATAATTGGAGAAATAAAAAACTTTGGAAAAAGATAAATAATAAATGGATTTTAACTAGCTCAATTAGATAACTTTATTGATGGATAAATTAAGAATTATTCCTAATTTAGAGATTAAAGAAGATTTTGTCGTCAAAGGATTTCAGTATGAAGGTGTAAGAAAAATTGATAATCCTAAAATAATAGCAGAGAAACTTTATAAAAGTGGGGCAGATGAAATTATTTTCATTGACACTGTTGCCTCACTTTACAAAAGAAATAATTTATTTGATGTAATTGATTATGCTTCAAAAAATATTTTTATACCAGTTACTGTTGGGGGAGGAATTAAAAATTTAAAAGATATTTATAAACTTTTAAGAGCAGGTGCTGATAAAGTATGTATTAATACACATGGAATAAAAAATAAACAATTAATAAAAGATGCATCTAGAGAATTTGGAAGTCAGTGTATCGTTTTGTTTGTTCAATCAAAATTTATTGAACAAGAATATTTTTGCTTAACTGACAACTCGCGAGAAAATTCTGGGTTGAAAGTTATCGACTGGATCAAAGAAGCTGAACAACTTGGGGTTGGTGAAATACTATTAAGTTCCGTAGATAGGGACGGAAGTAATCAAGGTTATGATAGAAAACTTATTCAGAAAGCTTGTAGTATAGTAAAGGTTCCACTTATTCCACATGGTGGATGTGGGTCCCTAAATGATATTTTAGAATTAATCAAAGAAAATAAATCTTTAAATGCTTTTTCTTCATCAAGTTTTATATATGAGTTAAATTATGATGTAAAAAAAATAAAAAATTATTTAAGAAAGAAAAAAATTAACATCAGATATGAGTAATTTAGTTATTGTTGATTATGAAGTAGGGAATATTTCATCACTGACAAATGCCCTATTAAAGTTGAAAATTGATCATATTGTCACTGATAAAATTAAAAAAATTGAAGCTGCAAACATTATAATTTTACCAGGAGTTGGTTCATTTGACAAAGCAATGAGTATGATTAAAAAGAAAAATATTTTAAGATCCTTAGAGAAATGTAAAAATCAAAATAAAAAAATTATTGGTATTTGTGTTGGAATGCAAATTTTAGCTACACTTGGATATGAAAATAAAATTACCAAAGGTTTAAATTTTATTGAAGGAAATGTAAAAAAAATTAATAAAAGTAAAAATTATCGATTACCTATAATGAATTGGTATGAAGTCAAATCTAATAAAAAGGATGATTTAAAAATTAATAATAAAATATTTTATTTTTTACATTCATATTCTTTTAATTGTAAAAACAAAGCTGATCTATTTTATTATTGCAATAGTCATAATACAAAAATACCTGCTGTTATAAATAAAGGGAATGTGTATGGTATTCAATTTCACCCTGAAAAGAGTGGAAAAAATGGATTAAGCCTTTTACAAAAAATAATAACTGGTAGTTAATAGCTATTAACTATTTTTTTTTGCAGATATCATAAATGATGATGAAAAAGGAATATAAGGTAATTTATTATCTGAATTAAGTTTAAAAATGTAATTTGAGAATAGTCTAAAATTATCATTAGACCTGTAGACTATTGGGGGAACAGGATGATAATTAATTGGGTGTATATCTACAATTTTGAATTTTTTTTTGTTTAAAATATCAATTAGTTGTAATGGTGAAAATTGATGTCTTTTATCAACATTCACTCCAGTATTTGGTTGTTTAAATGGGACCTCTTCAAATTTTGTCTTTTTAAGTTTAATGAATTTTTTAAAATTTAAATGGGTTAGATGGACAGACTCTTCAAAAAAATTCTTGTAAGTTCTTTTTTTTAATTCAGATAAAGAAAACTTGTTTAATGAAAATAAATTAAATAATCTATTTCTAGTACCAAAAACTAAGTAACCATTTTTAGTTAGTAAATTCCTTGAAATATCAATAAAGTTTTCAATATCTTTGAGAGATATATACTCAATAAAACCGTTTGCAGATACACAATCAAAATTAGACGAAGTTTCAAAGTCAAATAAAGATCCTTCAATAAATTCTAAATTTTTATTTTTAAATTTTTTATTAGCAAGTTTAATCATACTTTTAGCAAAATCTAATCCTAGACTGTATTTTGTAAATTTTGAAGCCTCATAAGAAAGGTCACCGGTACCACAACCTACATCAATTAAAGATCTAAGTTTATACTTTTTAATTTGTGAGATCACATAAAGATTTCTCTCAGTAATAGTATTAAGAAGTTTATTTTCAGAAAAAATTGATTTTTTTTTCCAATTGGTGGCATCTTTTTCAAAGAAAGTTTGTGTCTGTTCTTGTTGCTTATATTTCATATCACAAAATCATTAGTATCATATCTAGGAATCATATATCGGTTTTTAATATTATATTTATTTATACTACCAACTTCTGTAGTCAAACAAAATTTTATATTATATTTTTTGACAACATTTATAACTTTATTATTGTATCCACCATATGGATAACTTATTGAAAAGTTACTATCATAAATTTTATTCTTTTTAAAAAATTGAATAGAATTTGAAATTTCATTATTCAAGTTAATATTTTTTAAATAGTTCCATCTTTCATGATTACAGCCGTGTGATCCAAATATCATTTTATCCTTGAACATTTCCTTCATTTCTTTTTTATTAAAATATAATATTGATGATAAATCTTTTTCTGATAAATCTGTATATTTATCAAATAAATAATTAATAATTTTAGTTTTTGTATCAGTTGGTAAATAAGTTTGAAGTAATTTTTTAAATAAAATTGTTTCTTTATCATCAAATCTAGAGTTTAGAGGAATTTTTTTTAAATTTATTCTTTTAAAAGTTTCAATATAATTTTCTTTTAAATGTAAAATTAAATCATCAAGTATGGGTTTAATGTCTTTTACTTTTTCTAGTATAAAATGAATTTTGTTTACCTCTAAAACTTTTTTATTAATTAATATGTTGATTGGGGGATAAAAAATACCAGAAATTTTTTTTTTCATTAAATATGGATATACGTAATCATAATGATCTTTGTATCCATCATCAAAGGTTAGTAAAATTGATGGTTTCTTTGGTATTCTTTTGTTTTCTAAAATTTCAAAAAAATCGTCGTTTGTAAGTATGTTAAATTTATTAATAAGGTAATTTATTTGTTTTTTGAATAAATTGTATTCTAACCCTTTTAAATTTTTAAAATTGCTATTTCTAATAGGTCTCACGTAATGGTACATAACTATATAAATATTGTTATTTGAGACTTTAATCATTAATTATTCTTTTAAATCTTAGATAGTTTAATATATTCATTTATTATCTTATATAATTACATATTTTAAAATATATATATGAAAAAAAAAATTGCTTTAGTATCAATCAATAAAGATCAACTTAAGATTTTAAAAAAAACATTTAAAAATATTGATTTTGATTTAATTAATAAAATACAGAATATTCATAAATATAATGCCATTATTTCTTTTTCTCACGACATTATTCATAATTTTATAATTAATGAAAATTTCTTAAAATATCCAAAATTAGAATGGGTACACTTATCTATTGCAGGTGTTGAGGAATATACAAATTATATACAAAAAACAGATGTAAAATTTACTTGTGGTAAAATAATTCAAGGTTCAAATGTTTCTGAGCATGCATTAGCAATGCTTTTATATTTAACTAGGCTTAACTCTGACTCTAATGGAAAATACTTCACTGCCCCAACTATTTTACAAAATAAAAAAGTTTTAATATATGGACTTGGAGGTATTGGTTTAAGTATTGCACAAAAGTGTTTTTCATTTGGTTGTAAGATTTATTCAGTTTCAAATAGCATTAAACCAAATTTAAATTTTATTGAAAAGAACTATACAAATAAAAGCTTTATTAATGATTTAGATAAATTTGATATTATTTTTATTGCTGCACCATTAACTTCACGCACACAAAATTATTTTGATTACAAGCTAATGAATAAAATTAAAAAGGGCTCATACCTAATTAATATTTCTAGAGGTAAAATACTAAATACCGATGATTTAATTAAGCTTTTAAATAAAAATAAATTTACAGCTGTTGGTCTTGATGTATTAGACACAGAGCCAATTCCAAAAAAACATCCTTTAAAAAGATATAAAAATGTATTACTAACAAATCATACAGCTGGTATGGGGAGTGACAAAAATGAGAGATTTAACTTGATATTAATGAATATTGAAAACTTCATTAACGGTAAAAAACTGAATAATATTGTAAGTAAAAAATATGAATATTAAAACTGAAGTTTTAAACTCAATTGAGTCTTTTGAAGATATATATGCAAAAGGATATGATAAAAAATATCCAAGTATTGAATTAGTAAGAATAGCCTCAAATATAAAATTACCAAAAAATTCAAATATACTTGATTTTGGATGTGGCCCTGGATCAAATGGGATGCATTTCTTAAATAATTATAATAAAGTTTATTTTGCAGATATTTCTTTGAATGCTATAAATTTAGTAAAGTCAAAAATAAATAATAATTTTAAAAATAAATCTGACTACACGCTAATAGACCCAGCGATCAGTAAATTGCCATATAAAAGTAATCACTTTGATTTAATAATTTGTATGAGTGTTTATAACAATTTTGTAAATAGAGAACATGCCTTACAAAATCTCAGAGAATTTAATAGGATAATAAAGAAAAACTCATACTTAATATTGGATTTTAATTTAAGAGACAATAATAATTATACAAATATAACCTCAAATAAAAATGACGTTAAAAAAACTTTACCAAATAAAAGTACTGACAAACAAATAAGTATGTATTTTCCTAAAACTAATAAAAGTGTTGAAAATGATTTAAGAAAAAATAGTTTTAAAATTATTGATATAGGCTATAGCCACTGGAAAGTTTTTGATAGTTTTGAACATGAGTCAATAATTACGGCAAAAAAAATTTAAAAAAATTCTTTTTTTAAAACTCTGTTTTTTTTGACCGTTACTTTTATTTTTTTTCCTATAAAAAAATTTAATTGATTAGGTAGAATACCATTACCTGGTCTTTTAAAACAAATATGCTCTTTTTTTAGTATTTCATTTTTTTTAATTAATTTTTTTGAAACACAACTTTTCAACGCAACATCTTTTACGTTTTTGGTCTCTTTTGATAAAACTTTTTTACTTTTACCTTTAATAATATTAATACTTTTAATTTCTTTAATTAATTGAATAAACTCATTTAATTCCATTGAAGATTTATGATCAGGCCCAGGTAAAGATTTATCCATGGTTACGTGTTTTTCTATAAATTTAGCGCCCATTGATGCAGCTACTATGCAGGCTTCCGGACCTAAGCTATGATCAGAATAACCTACGTCAACACCAAATTTATTAGCTAAATAATTCATATAATTTAAATTTAATTCTGATTTTTTAGCAGGATATGAACTTATACAGTGCATTAATGTTAATCTGTTTTTGTTTTTTTTACCGATATAATTAACTGTATATTCAATTTCTTTTAGACTAGATGTCCCAGTAGACAACAAAATTTGCAATTTTTTATTTTTTATAAAATCTAGCATATCTAATGAAAATATTTCTCCCGATGGTATTTTAAAAAATGGTAAATTAAAATTTTTGAAAATAAATTTTAAACTTTTTAAGTCAAAAGCAGAGCAAGAGTACCTTAAGTTATTTTTATTACATAATTCAAAAAGAATTTTATGCTGGGGGTAAGTTAATTGAATTTGTTTACTCATTTCAATTATTGACTTCTGTTTAGTATTTTTCTTTTGATAATTAGCAAAATAAGAATCGTCAGAATAAACATCTTCAGGAATTGCTAATTGAAATTTTATATAATCAACACCAGAGTCTTTTAAGGATAAAATAAATTCTTTAGCTAATTTTATGTCACCATTATGGTTTGGTCCAACTTCAGCAATTACTTTAGTAGTCATTGAAAATTTTAATACCTTTAGCTATAAATTTTTCTTTATATTTTAATGGAAATTTAGAGTTTTTTAATCCAAGTTTTTGATTTATTAAATATTCAATAAAATTATGACCAACAGAGTGGGTAAATGGATAACCACCACCAAATCGACAATTAAAATCTAAAATAAAGATATTATTATTTTTATCTATTATCAAATCACAATCTAAATTACCAATATGTCTCAAATTTTGAGAAATTTTTTTAGATAAATTTAAAACTCTTTTATTATTGACTGTAATTGCTTTATCCGTTTCCCCTGATCGCATTTCGATTTTTTTCTTCAAACAATATGAGACAAACCTTCCATCAAAATCATTTAATATATCTAGGCCATATTCTTGTCCTTTAATAAATCTTTGATAAATAAAACTTTTTTCTAATTTAGATGGTAATTCATTTTTTTTTTTATATAAAAAAATATTTTTTGATCCACTGCCCGTTAGAGGTTTAGAAATAAGAGGAAATATCATATCTTTAATACTTTCAAACTGATATGGGAATTTAATATTAAGTTTTTTTAAGAAGTTATTAAGTTCAAATTTATTTTCACAAATTTTAATTATTTTTGGTTTTGAGACAAGAATATCACAATTAAACTTTTTAAATTTTGATTTATTTAAACTCAAAGGAAGTAAATCTAAGTCAGACAAAGGTATTATTAAATCAATTTTATTTTCATAACATTTCTTCAATAAACTATTAATATAATTCTTATGATTACCAATAACTTTTGGTAATACTAAAAATTTTGAAATATTTGTATAGTAACTAGCTACTTTATTTGTTCTATCAGAAATGTATATTTCTATATCTTTATTATTTTTAATTAAATCATTTAAATAGTCTATGAAATAAGTTCTTCTACCAACATTTGTAAGTAATATTCTCAATTATTTTTCAAAGAGGAAATAAAATTGGCTAATTTATTTATAGCTAATTTAAATTCATTTTTATAATTACTTAAGGAAATTCTAATATGACTATCCCAACTAGAACCAAAAAAGATACCTGGAGTGGCAGCTACCTTATACTCATTGAGTAATTTTTCACAAAAAATATCTGATTTAAGACCAAATTTGCTTATATCAATAAAGATAAACATTCCTCCAACATATGAGGGTATTTTAAAACCTAATTTTGATAATTTAAGTAATAGGTATTCATAATTTAATTTTAGTTCTTTGTTGAACTTTTTGATTTGGTTATCATGATTTTTAAGTGCTTCTATAGAGGCGTCTTGTATAAACAATGGGACATTTGTTATAAGATGTTGATTAATTTTAAACATTAAATCTAATAATTTATTTTTTGTAAAAATGTAACCAATTCTCCAACCAGTCATACTATAAGATTTTGAAAATCCACTCACTAAAATTAATTTTTCATAATTAAGAATATGTTTATTATTAATAATATTGTGATTTAAATAACTTAAATCTTCATAAATTAAGTCCAATATTATCCAACATTTATTTTTTTTTAATAAATTATAAATTTCAATTAATTCTTTT
>PAFF01000035.1 GCA_002704045.1 Fidelibacterota bacterium | reverse complement strand
CTTTTAATCATACTATAAAATATATGTTAATAAAAATAGCAAACAACATAAATGATACATTAATTAATTTTTTAGGAAGTGGTGCTAAGTTGCTAATATTTTACCAATTGATTAAAATATTTGGTGTTATAATAATACTTATTTGCATAAAACGATTAATTATAAACAGGAAAACTGACATAGATGAAGAATACGACGAAGCTGGTAACTTTTAACTAGGTGAGAAGATTATCTTAATTCTTCTATTTCTTGCTTGCTTTTCTGAGGTATTATTATACTCTCTAATTAAATTATCATCAACATAAGCACTATAAGTATTATTAACAGTATCTTTAACTGTCGCCCTCATTTGCATAAAATCAATACCTGATGGCCATCTGTCAGCAAATCCAGAAGCTTGTAATCTCGTAGGGTTTATTCCCTTAGCAGAAATGAGATAATTTACAACTACAGCAGCTCTAGCAGCAGAGAGTTCCCAATTTGTAGGATATTTTTCTTTTAGTTTACCACTAACTGGCATATTATCAGAATGACCTTGAACATATATTCTTCTTAGATCTTTAGGATGAGTCATTAATGCTTCAGACGCAACATCCAATATGTCCATCATAGCTTGATTCATATCAACTGAACCACCTCTAAAGCATATATCACCTTGCATTTCAAGAGCTACACCTAATGCATCAGAAGAAACTGATACTTTATCAGATATGGATTCAGGTAATTCGCCCTTAATCTCTTTTAGTTCTTCTTTTATTTGACCAGAGCTTTTTCTTGGAGGCATTGTTGCTTCAGGATCTCCTGGTTCTCTTGCACCAGTTGTATGCTCTGTCATCGCTTCTGCCATATCAGCCATTTTAACTGGGTCCATCCTTGATAAAGAAAATAGAAGAACAAAAAATGCAAATAGTAATGTCATCATATCTGCAAATGTTCCCATCCAGATAGGCAAACCCTCTGGGGGGCATTCAGGACAATCGTCTTCAGTAAATTCTTGAGGCACTAATCCTCCACTTTTCTTTGAACTCGTGGTATAAATGCATTTAATCTTTCCCTAACAGTAATCGGATGTACTTTTTTAGCAATAAGCAATACTGCTTCGGTGCATAATGCACTTTCAATTTTTTTATTTTGATTTTTATTTCCTAACTTATCAGCAAAAGGTAAAAATAGGAAATTTGCGAATAACGCTCCATATAATGTAGTTATTAGAGCAACAGCCATTGATAAACCTAGCTTTGCAGCCATATTTTCACTCTCACCAGCTCCCATACCATACAACATCATTACCAATCCAACAAGAGTTCCAACCATACCAAAAGCTGGAGTGTACTCACCAAGTTTTTTCATAACATTCATATTAATGTCTTCTCTTATATAGCGAAATTTTTCCTGATTTAACAAGATTTCTTCTATGTCTTCTAATTTACTACCGTCAACTATCATTTGAATACCACTTTTCACCATATGCATACGAAATGGCATTGATGAAGGAGTTCCATCTAATTGTGACTCTAAT
Source organism: Fidelibacterota bacterium (assembly GCA_002704045.1). GTDB lineage: Bacteria > Fidelibacterota > Marinisomatia > SCGC-AAA003-L08. Next base: position 12,527 of record PAFF01000035.1, on the reverse strand, counting down.
TGACCTGATCTATTAGCTGTTGCAAGTTCAACTGCATCGTCAACAACATCACCTAATGTAAAATTATCATCTTTAAATAATCTGCCCATTGATTTAAGAATTGATAAAACGTCACTAAGTTTGTAAGCTATACAAACAGCTGACAATGCACCGCCAAGAACAATAAGAAAGCTTACTGCATCTACATATCCCATCATTGTTTGACCTGCAGCGCTGGCTGAAAGATACATAGCGAAACCAACAAAGCTTGTACCTAAAACAAGACCAACTAAAGTACCTAAATTCATATTAAAAACTCCTCAAAAAAACTGTAAAAAAACAACTATAAAATTTGTCTAATTTAATAATAAAAATATATTGAATAAATATTTTTTTTATCTATTTAATTAATTTATTAATAAATTTGTTTGGTACACCCGGCAGGATTCGAACCTGCAACCGCTGGAGCCGAAATCCAGAGCTCTATCCAATTGAGCCACGGGTGCAAAATAATCTACAAGCTTTAACAGTGTTGTGAAGTAACATTGTTATTGTTAATGGTCCAACACCTCCTGGTACTGGTGTTATACTATTTGCGATACCCATAACGGTATTAAAATTAACATCTCCAACTAGATGATAACCTTTTTTAGTATTATCATTCACTCTATTTATACCTACGTCAATTATATCTACGTCTTTTTTTAACATTTTTGCATCTACCATGTTGGGCACGCCAACAGCAACAATTAAAATATCTGCTTTCTTAGTAAAACTACTAATATTTTTTGTTTTAGAATGACATAATGTCACAGTAGCATTACCAAATTCAAAATTTTGAGATAATAGAGAAAACATAGGTTTACCAACAATATTACTTCTACCTATAATAACAATATTTTTTGATGTTGTTTTTATATTGTAATAATTTAATAATTCTAAAATTCCCTTTGGCGTACATGGTATGAAGTTTGGATTACCCTCAATTAATAAACCTGAATTTAATGGATGGAAACCATCAACATCCTTATAAGGACTTACTGAATGAAGTATTTTTTTAGTATTGAATTTTTTTGGTAAAGGTAGCTGTACAAGTATGCCATGATAAGTATCGTCAGAATTTAATCTTTCAATAAAATCAATGATTTCTTTTTCAGAGCTATCTTCGGAAAATTTAAATGTTTTGGTAAAACAGTTATGTTTTAAAAATACCTTTTCTTTATTTTTAATATAAACTCTTGATGCAGGATTAGAACCTACAAGGATTGCAGCTAATCCAGGTATTAAATTTTTATTTTTTAAGGATGAAATTTGCTCGCTAATATTTTTTTTTAAAAACTTAGCGACTTCATTACCATCTAAAATTTTTGTTTTCATTGATTCTTATTAAGTTCATTGCTAATTTTACTTAATAACAGTTTTGCTTTATCTTCGATTTTATTTATTGTATTTAAATTTTTATCTTTGATTTGGTATAATTCATCTGCAATATTCATAGCAGCTAAAACAGCTATTCTTAATTGTGAATCTTTTTCAATACCTGATTCTTTTATTTCAGACATTTTATCATTAAGAAAATTAGAAAGTTTTTTTATATATTCTGGAGAAGCAGTAGTGTTTACTGTATACTCTTGATCCATTATTGTTACTTTAATTAAATTATTTTTTGACATTTTATCTTTGCTTTATATTAAAAATATCTTTTAATGACTTCATAATAATTCTCATTTTATCATCTATCTCGTTATCTAATAATGTTCTTTTATTTGATTGAAATGTAATTTTATAAGCTAGACTCTTTTTGGAGTCTCCCATTTTTTTATCTTGGTATACATCAAATAAAAATACACTTTTTAAAAGATTACCAGCTTTTGAAATTATGGTCTTTTGAATGGTTTCTGATTCAACCTGACTATCTACCTCAATTGCAATATCTCGTGAAATTGATGGATATACATTAGGAACTAAAAAATTTATTTTGTCATTTTGTAAACCGTTTAACTTTTCATAAGAAAAATCAGCAAAATATATTTTATTTTTAATTTTATAATGTTTAATTAGTGAATTATCAACTTCTCCCCAATAGCCAATGGGTACATTATTTACATTTATCGAAAATGAATAAAGAAAACCTTTATTTTTTTTATCTTTAAAAGTAATCTTATCAAATCTTAAATATTTAAGAAATTTTATAATTTCTCCTTTTACTGTATAAAAATCAATGCTATTATTTTTTTTCCAATGTTTGACTTCACCTGGTACAAAAGCTAAAGTTATAGATTGTTTTTCTATTGATTTAGTTTCAACGTTCTTAACGTATTTGTGAATTACACCGCTCTCAAAAAGTTTAAAATTTTCTTGTTTACGATTTAAATTAAAAGAAATTGCGCTAATCAAACCAGGGATTAATGTACTTCTTAAATATTGCATTTTATTGCTCAGTGGGTTTGAAATTTTTACCTGACTAAAATCTGAGAAAATAGTATCGTTATTTTGATCTACCAAACTATTAGAATAGTGTTCATAAAAACCATTAGACATAAGATAAAATTTAATTTTTTTAATAAGAGATAAATCATCATTATCAAATGATGAATAATTAGCATTAAAAGTATTATTAGATGGTATATTATCATATCCAAAAATTCTAGCAATCTCTTCGTACAAATCTACATCTCTAGTTAAATCATTTCTGTAACTAGGAATTTTATATCTATTATTTTTTTCTAATTTTATATTCAATTTTTTAAAAATATTGTTTGCTTCTTTGGCTTTTATTGAAGTGCCCAAAAAAAGATTACATTTTAGAATATTGAAATCTACAATTACATTATCTTTTTTCTTCAAATATAAATCTTTTAAATCAGATATACTTTTTGGTTTGCAGATGGTATTAATTAAATCAATAAATTTATCTAAATTTCGTGTTAATGATTCAATATCAGTATCTCTTTCAAATCTTTTTGAGGATTCTGTCATTAAGCCCAAACTTTTAGCCGATTTTCTAATTATTTGTGGCTTAAAATAAGCACTTTCTATAAGTAGATCAACTGTAGAAACAGATATACCACTTTTGTTATCTCCCATTACACCAGCTAGCGCAATGGGCTTTTTATCATCTGCAATAACTAAGTTAGATGTATTTAAATCATATGTTTTATCATCCAATAATGTAATCTTTTCATTTTTCTCAGCATACCTAACATTTATACAATTACCATTTAATTTACTTAAATCAAATGTATGCAATGGATGACCAGTATCAAACATTATGTAGTTTGCTGCATCTACAATATTATTTATAGATTTTTGGCCAATAGATGTAAGTTTTTTCTTCAGCCATTGAGGAGACTCTTCAACTTTTATGCCTTTAATAATTCTTGATGAATATCTGTAACATGTTTCAATATTACTAATATTAATAGTACAATCTTTATCAAATTCAAAATCTTTATTAAATGATGTTTCTGTTTTTTTAATTTTAAAATTATTTAATGATGCTAATTCTCTGGCAACACCTAAATGACTTAAACAGTCACCTCTATTAGGTGTTAAGTCTAATTCAAAAATTGTGTCATTTTGAGTATTAAAATGATCCTCTAATTTTGTTCCAATTTTGCAATCTTCAGGAAGAATCATTATACCATCGTCTTTTGATGAGAGATCTAGCTCTTTTTCTGAGCAGAGCATTCCCTCTGAAAATACTCCTCTAATTTTTGTTTTTTTTATTAAAAAATCACCTTTATTTAAAGAGGATCCAACAACCGCAACGGCAACATTAGCATTCTTTATTACATTTGGAGCTCCACACACTATATTTAACTTCTTATCATTGCCAATATCAACATCACAAACAGACAACTTATCAGCATTTTGATGCTTAGAAAGATTTATAATTTTTCCTATGTAAACATCTTTATATGATACATCATCTTTTTTAATGGTACATTCTAATCCTAAAGCTGTTAAACTAGATTCTATTGTAATATCATCTAAATCAATATCGATATGATCTTTTAACCAATTTTTTGATATAATCATCTAAATTGCCTTAATACTCTTATGTCACCTTCGTAAAATAGCCTAATATCATGAATTCCATATTTTAACATAGCCATTCTTTCAATTCCCATTCCAAATGCATAGCCTGTCCATTTTTCAGAGTCTATTTTTACTGATTTAAAGACCTCAGGATCAACCATGCCACATCCTAGTATTTCTAACCATCCAGTACCTTTGGTTATCCTGTAATCACTTTCTGTTTCTAGACCCCAATAAATATCCATTTCTGCACTTGGTTCAGTAAAAGGAAAAAAACTAGGTCTGAATCTGGTTTTTACATTTTCACCAAAAAACTCTTTGGCAAAATAATTTAAAAGTCCTTTTAGATCGCCAAAAGTTACGTTTTTATCTATGTACAGACCTTCTATTTGATGAAAAAGACAATAACTTCTAACGCTTATGTCTTCGTTTCTATACACTCGTCCAGGAGCAATAATTTTAATTGGTGGATCTTTTTTAAGCATAGTATGAATTTGAGTATTGGATGTGTGAGTTCTCAATACAACTCCGGGCTCAATATAAAAAGTATCTTGCATATCTCTTGCAGGATGATCATCTTTTATGTTGAGTGCATCAAAATTAAAAAATTCTGTATCAACTTCTGGTCCATATGCAAGAGAGAAACCCAACTTTGAAAAAATATCTTTAATTTGTTCTGATACTAAAGTAATTGGATGAATAGAACCTAAGGGATGAGGATCGCCAGGTAAAGTAAAATCTTTTTTATCTAAATCGGATTTTTTCTCAGTAAAAGAGGAGGTAAAAGATTCAATCTTTTGAGATAAGAATATTTTTATATCATTAATTTGTTTACCAGCATAAGCTTTTTCACTTCTTGGCAAACTTTGTAGTTTTGAATATAGTTCGGATAACTTACCTTTTCTTCCTAAATAATCATTTTTAATTATTTGAGAACCATCATAGGAAGAACAATTATCTAGTCTTTCTAAAAAATCTTTTTTTATTTTTTTTGTTTGGTCTTTTATTGACACAAATTATTTAGAAATAGTCTTAATAATAGCACCAAAGCCTTCTGGATCATGAAGTGCTATGTGAGCTAAAGATTTTCTATCTAACTGAATGTTTTTTTCATTCATTTTTGATATAAAGCTAGAGTAATTTAAATTGTGAAGTCTAACAGCTGCGTTGATCCTTGTTATCCACAATCTTCTAAAATTTCTTTTCTTTTGTCTTCTATCTCTGTAAGCATAACTCCAAGCTTTTGCTAATGCATCTTTTACAGTTCGATAATTTGACTTTCTAGTTCCAAAATATCCTTTTGCTTGCTTTACAAGTTTTCTATGTTTTCTATGTCTAGGGACCGAGCTATTTGATCTTGGCATTACAATTTCCTTATTTGATTATCATTTTTTTTGTACGTTTGTGTATTCCACCTGCTAAAGTACTGGTTTTTCTTAATCTTCTCTTTCTAGTTGGCTTTTTTCTCGACATAAAATGTCTAGCGCCAGTTTTATTATGTTTAATCTTTCCAGAACCAGTTTTTTTAAATCTTTTTGCTGCAGATTTTCTTGTTTTCATTTTAGGCATATCATAACTCCTTACTTAGGTGCCATTATTAAAGTCATTCTGTAAGATTCAACATCTGGCGCCTTTTCAATTTTGGCTATTTCATCCAAAACCTCTACTACTCTATCTAAAAGGTCTCTTCCAATATCCATCCTATATCGTTCTCTACCACGAAACATAACTGTTAGTTTAACTTTACACCCATCTTCTAAAAAATTTTTAGCTTTAGTGAGTTTAGTTAAAAGATCATGATCACTAATGGCAGGTCTTAATCGAATTTCTTTAACATGAATTACATGTTGTTTTTTCTTTAACTTCTTTTTTTCTCTCTGTTGTTCATACAAGTACTTTCCATAATCCATTATTTTACAAACTGGAGGCTTCGCGTTAGGGACGATTTCTACTAAATCAAGATCCAGGTTATTTGCTTTTTCAACAGCTTTTTCAATTATGTGTATACCTAACTGTTGCCCGCGATTATCAATTAATCTAACTGATTCAGCTTTTATTTGTTCATTTATTCTTGTACTATCGCTTTTTTTCTTATAACGTATATCAAACCTCCTTAGTTAAATATATACTGTGAATTATAGAACGCTATATTAATAATATTATTATAATAAATCTAACTGTTTATTTTAAAATAATTGTGGTCGATATTGGAATCGAACCAATGACCTCCACGATGTCAACGTGACACTCTAACCAACTGAGCTAATCGACCTATTATTTTTCTGGAGATAAAATATCATAGTATTGATTTAAATCTAATAGTATTTTTGTCGTTTCATTATAAATTATATCATCAAAAAGTGAAACTCTAATTCGTTCTTGGGAACCTGTATTTTCATTAAAACAGTCAAAACTTGTTCCGCAAGTGACTCTTGAAAACTCCCTTTCAAGACCATTAATAATCCATTTTTTATTATCTTTATCCCTGTAAGGGTAATTCTTCCTGTTTTCATAATATACATTAAATTCACTTGATAATATATCTAAATATGTTTTCTTTTTCTTCCAAAATTGAATTTTTTCTAAAAGATTGCTTTTGGGATTATTCATTCCATCTCTTTTTTTCAACGATCCCAATAACTTTTTATAATAAAATTCACCATAATCATTATAATCAATACTATCATCTTTTATAAAAACTAAAAAATCATCTAAAATTTCATCAGTTATTTGTATCCCATTATTATAAGTAAGCTTTTTTTTGTCATATGATGCACAAAAGTTTAAAAATGCACCATCTCTCCATAATGCTTGAACCAAAGGAGGTAATTTTTCAGCTTCTATAAATATGTCAGGATCAATACCACCGCCACCTTTCACTGTCCTTCCACCAATAGTCTTAAAGGTAGTATCTTTATTTCCATCTGTTAGAACTCCATTTTTTAAATAATCTTCTTTCTGTATTAATCTACCAGAAGGTATATAATACTTTTGAGTTGTAATTTTTAATGTTGCGGTATCGTTTAAAGGAAAAACACTTTGTACCAATCCTTTACCAAAGGATTTATCTCCAATAATTATTGCTCTATCTAGATCTTGTAAAGCTCCAGAAACAATTTCGCTAGCTGAGGCTGAACCTCTATTTATTAAAACTGCAATTGGAATATCAGTAGAAATTGATTTATTCCTTCTGGCTCTGAATTGTTTATTGTTCTTATCAGTTCTTCCTTTTGTATATAACAGCAAAGTATTTCTATCAACAAATTCATCTAAAATAGAAATTGCGTTGCTTAATAATCCACCAGAATTACCTCTTAAATCAATCACTAGTCCTTTCAAATCTTCCTTTTTCAGCTTCATCAATCCTTTTCTAAAATCATTTGCTGTATGTCTTGAAAATCTAGTAACTCTAATGTAACCTATACCATTTTCATCTATTCCGCAATATGGTACATCTCTTACTTTTATACTTGCTCTAGTTAAAGTAAACTTTATTTTTTTTCTTTCAGAAGGTCTATAAATATGAAGTACTACCTCAGATCCCATCTCTCCTCTAATAATATCTGCTGCATCACTAGTTGTCATACCAATGGTCGAAATACTATCAACTTGAATTATTTTATCTCCAGGCCAAATACCTTCGTTATAAGCAGGACTGTTTTCCATTGGAGATAAGACGGTAAGTGTATCTTTTCTGAAACCAATACTTATTCCAACTCCTCCGTACTTACCTTTTGTAAGCATTTCTAATCTGTCTTTACTACTACCAACTAAAAGTTTAGTATATGGATCTAAAGGCTTTAACATACCTTTAATTCCTGACTTAATAACCTCTTCTGAATTTATTGAATCAACGTATGAGGCTTTAAGTTTATAGTAGGCTTCATCAAATAAATTTAACATTGCCTCTTCATTTGCATTACTACCATAACAAAAACTGGCAATAAAAATAATAGTTAAAATTTGTTTCATATTACTTTCCTAAAAAAATATTCATTTGATTCCATATTTCTTCCGAAATATGTTCAATAGATTTACTAGCATCAATTTTAACAAATCTATCGTCGTTTTTTGATATTTCTAAATATCCATTTCTTACATCATTAAAAAAAAATTTTCCTGAATTTTCCATTCTATCATTACTATTAATATTTTGTCTTTGATCCATTAACGACAGATCAATATCCAAAAAAAATGATTTTGTTGGTAATATTGATTTGGTTACAAATGAATTCAAATTATTTATCAAATTTAAGTCTATTTTTCTACCATATCCTTGATAAGCTAATGTACTATCAACAAATCTATCGCAAATCACAAAAGAATCATCAAGCAAAGCAGGTTTTATAACTTTATCAACTAACTCAGCTCTAGCAGAAAGGAATAATAGCATTTCACATTCTCTAGATATATTGAAATCGTTATTTAAAATTATTTCTCTTATTGATTCTGCAACATCCATACCACCAGGTTCTCTAAAAACTAAAACTTTAAAATTTAAATCTTCTAATTTTTTTTTCAATATATTGATTTGAGTTGTTTTACCTGAAAAATCTATGCCTTCAAAAGATATAAATTTATTAATCTTCATAATGAGCCTTTGCAATAAGCAGGACAATTTCACCTTTTATTGATTTTTTATTTTTAAAGTGATTAATTGTTTTCCATAACGATCCTCTAAAGATTTCTTCATGAATTTTTGTCATTTCCCTACATACAGATACAATTCTTTGACCCATATATTTTTCAATGTCCATCAAAGTTTTTATTAATCTGTAAGGTGATTCAAACAAAATTATAGTTGCTGGTAAAGTAGATAAAAAATTAAATCTTATCAATCTACCTTTTTTCCTTGGTAAAAAACCCTCAAAATAAAAATGATCAGTTGGTAATCCCGATACTGAAAGAGCATTAATTACTGAACTTGGTCCAGGCAATGATGATATTTTTATACCATTTTTATGTACTTCGTTAACTAAACGATATCCAGGATCACTAATGGTTGGTGTACCTGCATCAGAAATAAGAGCTATATCTAAACCTTTTTTCAATTTACCAATAATTTCTTTGATCCTAATTTCTTCATTATGCTCAAAATATGAAATCATTTTGGTATTTACATCGTATTCTTTCAATAATTTACCTGATCTTCTAGTATCTTCCGCTGCAATTAAATCTACATTTTTTAAAGTTTCTATCGATCTTAAAGTTATATCCTTTAGATTACCAATAGGAGTGGATATTAAGTAGAGATTTCCTATCACTTAAGTGTAGATTTTACAGATTTTTCAATAATACTAAAAGCAGTGTCAATTTCATCTTTATTAACTGTTAAATGAGGTCTGAAACGTATAGATTCAGTTCCACAAGGTAATATCAACAAGTTATTCTTCATCATGTTATTCCACAAATTATCACGTTCTATGGTTGAAGGAAGATCAAATGCGCAAAACAAACCTCGTCCTCTAGGATTTATAACGAAACCAGGGAATTCTTTTGATAAATGATCTATTTTTTGGTATAAATAAGAACCCATTTTAGATGCATTATCCAATAATCTATCTTTTTCAATAACTTCCAAAATAAGCTTGAATCTTACCATATCAACCAAGTTACCTCCAAAAGTAGAATTAATTCTACTTGATTTTTTAAAGGCATGATTTTCAACTTGATCTAATCTATCTCCAGCTAAAATCCCACAAACTTGAGTCTTTTTACCAAAAGAGATTATATCTGGAATTGGTGCAGTTTCTATTTTTATATCACAATCACATAAATCAGGAGTAAAATGTTGATGTGCCCACATTTTTCCTGTTATGCCTATACCTGTTTGAACTTCATCATAAATTAATAATAAATCATGTTCGTTACATATATCTCGTAATTTTTGAAAAAACGTACATCTAAAGTGATTATCTCCACCCTCTCCCTGTATCGGCTCAATAATAATTGCTGCGACTTGATGTTTATTTTCCTTGATTGCATTATATATTTGTTCAATCGCTAATTTTTCAAGGCTTTTTACTTCAATTAAGTTATCTTCGTTTAAAGGGAACTTTATTTTAGGGTTTACAATTCTAGGCCATTCAAATTTAGGAAAGTATTTTACTTTTATCGGATCAGTGTTTGTTAAAGACATAGTATAGCCAGATCTGCCATGGAATGCCTCTTTGAAATGTATTATACAAGAAGACTCAACTTGAATATTAGACATCTTATTTTTTCTAGTTTTCCAATCAAAAGCAACCTTAAGAGCATTTTCAACAGCTAGGGCTCCACCCTCGATAAAAAATGCATTCTTTAAATATGATGGAATAGCACTTTTATTAAAAACATCTAAAAAATCAGCATATAAATCACAATACATATCTGATAATGTTGGTTTAAATAAAGCTGCTTTTGTTAAGACGTCTTTATTATCTAAAATATACTTATTATTGTATCCAATTGAACCTGATGCATACATAGTAAACATATCTAAATATTTCTCACCAGTCACTTTGTCAACTATCCAGGATTCATGACTATTATCAAGATCTAAAATAGGCTCAAAACCATCTGCAAGAATATTTTTAGATAAAGTTTCTCTAATTGAATTACTCACATTTTCTCCCTTTGAATTAATGTAATTTATGTCTTTATAATTAAAATCAATAATATTTAATCTAATTTATCTAATCTTTTACCTTCATTAATCATTTTAACAACAGTTTCAGGAATAGTATAATTACTTGAAAGATTAATAATAAAGTTTGGTACCCATCCCCCAGGATTCATATGAATTAAATACGTTATTTTAGAAAAATTTTCAGATAAATATTCTATTTTCCAGTAACCAAATCCATTTTCTATAAAAATATCATTTTTATTATCATTTATAATATCCAAATGTTTTTTGTTATCATCTGACAATCTCCAGTTTACTTTAACTCTATCAATATTAAGTTCAAGATTACAATATGCTATGTAAAATCTATTTTTAATAAATGGAATATTTAAGTATTGATATACTTCATATTTAAATATATTTTCATTATTATTTTTATTCAATAACATTGATTTTGTTAGGTAACTACTTTTCAAAAAACGAGTATGATCTTTTACATTAATTATAGCTTGAACCATTCCATCTATAGTAACGCTATCTATAACTACTACTTTAACTACTGGAATTTTAGAATCTTTAATTTTTTTATTGTAGATTGTTTGGTTATCAATTTTATTAACTAAATTCCATTTAACATTATCATCATCTTGCAAAAATTTTTCTATAATACTTTCATCAATAGATGCTGAAAATGATAAATCTATTATAAAAAAAGATATATATATTTTAAATAAAAAAAGGCTGACATTAAATGTCAGCCTTTTCATATGTATAAAATTCAATTTTATATCTACTTTAACAATACCAACTTACTTGTCTGAACTGTATTGCCTGATTTTAATTTAGCAATATACAATCCTGAAGGTTGGCTTGTTGCATCCCAAGTAGAACTATAACTTCCAGTTGATAGCTCACCATTCCAAAGTGTTGAAACCAATCTACCATTTATATCAAATATAGATAGCTCTACCATACCTGCGCTCTTAACACTATAATCAATAGTAGTCTCAGGATTAAATGGGTTTGGATAAGCTGTCGATAATGTAACAGTTTCAGGTATTATCACCTGCGTTAAATTATTGATGTTATATATCCCATTTGAGTTCCAACCTGATATTGTTCCAGTAAGTTCAATGTGTTCTCCACTGTAATCTTTTACAAGATAAAAAGTAGGAATATCACCCTCATTACAAAACTCAGATGTTTCTAAACTTCCATCATAACCCATAGCAGGAATATCTGTATAAGATCCTTTCCATTGTCTAGAACCTATAAGCTGATCATTGTTGTAAGCTAATACCCAATCTCCATATTCAGCACCTTCAATATCTTCCACAAAATAGAAAGCTTGTTCCATAGATTGTGTAAATTCATATGTTGAAGAATATGCAGACTCGGTTGACCTCATAGAACCTGTAGGCTCATTAAACGAAAATGATACACCTGAGTTAACTTTTGCCCAATATCCTTTGGTTCCTTCTAATTGACTTAAACTTCCAACCCAAGTACCAGCGCTTATTTGACTTGCTGCAACTCCCTGACCTATGATACCATTAAACTCAGCTTCTGCTGCATCTGGTATAGCATTGGTAATTGGAGACGAACCTTCGTAAGGAAACGAAATTAAATTTGCACCACTATTAAGCTCATAAACCGTAGTTGATTCAGTTGGAGTAGCTTCAGAAATAGATAATGTTCCAGAGTTATCTACTTTCACCCAATAACCACTTGTTCGTGATATATTAGATAAACTTCCAACCCAAGTACCTGGACCTATTTGACTTGCTGCAACACCTTGACCAATTACTCCAGTAGCATTTGTTCCTAATGAACCCATAATATTAGCTACACTAACATCTTCAGGTAGTGCCCAAAAACTTATTAAGTTTGCGCCACCATT
>PAFF01000034.1 GCA_002704045.1 Fidelibacterota bacterium | reverse complement strand
CTAAATGAAAATTACTATCAAAAAAAACAATAGGATAATTTTTTATAAAATTTTTAAAATTTAAATCAATGTTATAATTATCTTCATTGAAAAAGTTGGATACCTTCCCATTCTTAAATTCAATAGCAACTATTTTTTCAATTTTATATTTTTTGTTATTTTGGACTGTTTTATTTATTTGGATAGTAACAAAGTTTGATAGTTCAAGTCTATCTAAGAGATCAATAAAATGCAATTACAATCCTGTAAAAATTCGCATAACATCAATTATCAAGGAAGGTTTCTTCAACATAGAAGACATAAAAACTTTTCTCAAAGTTCTTTTTTCTGTTGGAATTGAATCAATATTTCTTGCAATTCCGTTTATATCTTCGTCTGAAAGTTGTGAAATTGCTTCTTTTATTTTATAAAGTGTATGATGTCTTTTGGTAAAATCTTTATCTATTGCCTTAACATATTTTTCTAAGAATTTTTCAGACTGGTCATTATATTTTATTGCTTCAGCTCCCACTATTCCAGCTAACATACCACTTTTCATAGCTGGAGTAATCCCTCCACCAGTAACTGGATTAATATGATGAGCTGCATCACCAACTATCATAATATTATCTGCTACAGGTTTTTTAATGGGATAAGCTATGGGACAACCACCACACATGGAAGTATGAATTGAAGCATCAGGAAATTCTCTTGACATAAATTCATCTAAATATTTCTTTGCTGATTTATGTTTACTATATTTTCCACTAATACCTAAACCAATATTAGCAAAATTATCGCCTTTAGGAAAAATCCACAGATATCCGCCTGGAGCATAATTTTTTCCAACAAACATTGTCATATTATTTCTTTTTACATCAATATTGGATACAGAATATTGCATGCAAGATTCCATGTCCCTAATTTTAACAGTCGTCTTCAGTCCTGCCCATCTGCCAACTCTTGAATCAACTCCATCTGCACCTACAATAATTTTACCTTTAATTTCTTTATCTTCTCCAAGATGATTAACTTTCACCCCAATTATTTTATCATTCTCAAATAGCAAACCTTGTACTTTAACTTTAGTGAAAATTTGTGCTCCCGCTTTTGATGCAAGCCTTGATAAATCATAATCAAAGATCCTTCTGTTTAAGATATAACCTGTTTCATTAGCAAAAGGTACATCTAATTTTGTTCCTTCAGGAGAAACTAGGGTACAAGAATTAATTTTTTCAGCAATCCAATTTTTTTGCATTTCAACAAATTGTGTAATTCCATCGTGGCCTACTGCTTCACCACATCTAACTGGATATCCTATATCTCTAGTCTTCTCAAGGACACATACATCAGCACCGTTTTCAGCTGCGTATTTTGCAGTCATGGTACCCGCTGGTCCACCACCAACTACAATTATATCATAACTAGGCTTCATTAATAGATTCCAAAACTTCGATTGGACAAATATAAACACACAAGTCACAATCAATACATTTTTTGTGATTTATAAGAATTGATGCTTCATCAACATCAATACAATTGGCAGGACAGACCCCAACACATGTACCACAAAAATCACACTTATTTTCTATAATATTAATCATTATTCATCAATTAAAAAGCTTATATAATGCAAACCAAACCGGTGCCAATAATAATACTTTATAAGGTAAAAGTTTATGCCAAGAGCTAAAAATAAATATGGAAAAACACACATTAAAAAAAATGATAAATTAAAAATTGAAAATCGTATGGTTCTTAAAATGTTATTTAACTTTGCTGAAAATAAATTAAAAATATAAAATGGTAAGGAAATTAAAGACGCAGTTGATATGATTGGATCATTATTTTTTAAACCTAAAATTAATGCTCCAAAAACTAAAAATACAGTTAATAACAATGATTGCTTTTTACCGTATTTAATAGGAAGTGTTATTTTATTAATATTTAGATCACCTTTAATATCAGGTATAGCAGTTAAAATTGTAACAGCTAAAAAACATAACAAATACGGTAGTGATATTACAATTATACTAATATCAATATTAGCATTAATGCACCATCCTGTTAAGAATAATACTATACCTGCTAAAACATTAGTAAAATCACCCAATATAGCTTTCTGTTTAAATTCATAAGGTTTCATATTATAGAGAACGCCCCAAATATAAAATAAAATCAAACCAAATATAAGATTTTTAAACCCAGTTGGGATAAGAAATAGAAATCCAACCAAAAATAATTTTCTATATAATTTTTCCGCTTCACTCTTTGAAATTTTCTCATTAAATAAAGTTAGTTTTTTATTAAGCTTATCAGTCTCTTTATCGTACAATTGATTTATAATAAAAGTTGATGAAGATATTAGGGTAATTCCTGAAAAAATCAAAAGGGTTATAAAACTAAATTCACTAAACCATATATTATATCTATCAACAATCATTGATGATGTGACCATTCCAGAACACAACATTATCCAAACCGGAAAAAATAATGAAGGTCTAAGTAAAAATAAAAAATCAAAATATTTTACAATTTTTTTATGTATTGGATGGTATTTAAAAAAATTTTTAATCATTGTTTATCTATTTTTATGTAGATTCTTTAAATAGTTACTATCAACTCCACCTGTAACGTAACTACCATCGAAACAAGATGAATCAAACGAATCTATTTTAGTATTATTTTCCTTAACAGCAGAAATTAAATCCTCTAAACTTTGGTAAATTAGCTTATCAGCACCTATAATTTCAGCTATTTCGTCAATAGTTCTTTTATATGCAACGAGTTCTTTAACATAGGGCATATCAATACCATAAACATTAGGAAATCTTATTGGAGGTGAAGCACTAGCAAAAAATACTTTTTTTGCACCAGCTTCTCTAGCCATTTTAATTATTTGCTTACTAGTATTACCTCTAACTATTGAATCATCAACAAGTAAAACATTTTTATTTTTAAATTCAATGTTAATAGTATTAAGTTTTTGACGAACAGATTTCTTTCTTATTTTTTGGCCAGGCATAATAAAAGTTCTACCAATATATCGATTCTTAACAAAACCTTCTTTTAATTCTTTGTCTAATTCAATACTTATAGGTAAAGCGCTAGTTCTACTAGTTGCAGGAATAGGAATAATTACATCTATAGATTCTAAGTCCTCATTTGATAAATCTTTTTTAATTTTTTTTGCCAAATATCTTCCCATTGAAAGTCTACTTTCATATACATTTATATTTTCAATTGTGCTATCAGGGCGTGCAAGATATACATATTCAAATATACATGGACTAAACTTTTTACTACTAAAATACTTTTGATTGGTGATTGTACCATCATTTTTAAATATTATTGTTTCACCAGGTTCTATATCACGTTCAATAGAATAGCCTAAACAATCCAAAGCAACTGATTCAGATGCTATAATATGATTTTTACTATCTTTGCATCCAAAAATTAGTGGTCTAATACCGTTTGGGTCTCTAAAAGCAATCAATCCATAACCTAAAATTGCAATGATAACCGAATACGCACCCTCAACTCTTTTATGGACTTCTGCTACAGCTTTAAAAATAGATTTATCATCTAATTTTTTTAACCCATTTTTTTCTAACGAACTTGCAAAAATATTTATTAGAACCTCAGAATCTGATGTAGTGTTAATATGTCTAAAATCTTCTAAACGTAGCTCATCACGTAAGGATTCAGTATTAATTAAATTACCATTATGAACCAAAACAATGCCGTGTGGTGAATTCACATAAAAGGGTTGTGCTTGTGAAATATCAACAGTACCAGCTGTTGGATATCTTACATGTCCAATGCCAACATTACCTTGCAAGCGAATCATATCAGGATCATCAAAAGCATCTCTAACAAGACCATTTCTTTTATGGATATTTAAAAAACCTTCCTGGTCAATAACAGCCATACCTGCAGCATCCTGGCCCCTATGTTGTAATACTGTTAAAGCATTATAAATGGATAATGAAGCAGTTGAATTATTTGAAGATATACCAACAATTCCACACATATTAATTTTTTTTCATTTCTAAGGTATTAACCTGGTTTGTTTTTAAGTTTGTACTATCTTTTTTAACTTTTGATGGAAATGAAGATAATTGAGCATCAACATATGCATCTAAAATTCCATAAAAATATAAGCCAATAACCCACCAGCCCCAAGTATTTCTTTTTGTTATATTACCTTGTTTACTTAGAGAAGTATATTTTTTTATTGAAAATATATGTGCTGAAGTCAAAGTTGCAAACTTAATGTATTTTTCATTATATAATTGTCCTAACCCTGGGACAAAAGAAATTTTCCATGCAATTGATGGGTTTTTGATTTCTGAAGAATCAATTTCAACATTTTGACTACAACTAATAGAAACAATCAAAAGTAAAGCTAGGAATATATTTGACTTAAATAGAAGCAATGACATCAATTTCAATATTTACATTTTTGGGTAATTTTGACACTTCAACAACTGCTCTAGCTGGATAGTTTCTTTTAAAAGTTTTTTTAAAAACTTCATTTACAATATCAAATTTTTCTAAATCTGTTATATAAACATTACATTTTACAATGTTGGCAATACTACTCCCTGCTTCTTGCAGTATTGTGTCTATATTATTCAAAACTTGATTTGCCTCAGTCAAAAAACTTTCATTATTTAGCTGATTTGTCTCTGGAATTATACAAATTTGACCAGCAGTAAAAATAAATCCATTTGATATAACAGCTTGAGAGTACGGACCTATTGCTTTTGGTGCTTTGGGTGTATTGAAAGTCTTATTCATTCATAAAACACCAAGTGTGTAAACCAATTGTATTGTTAAATTTTCTATTTATAGTACAACTAGTTATGTCTATCATAAATTCTCCTGCAGCATAAACTTTAGTCTCAAATAGATGCCCACCATATGCTTTAAATCTTGAGTCTGAAAATGATATGTGAGCATGAATGAATTGAAAACCATCTTTTATAGAAATATTACCATTTAAAGAAAGTAATTCGTATTCATCATTGAATGTTTTTTTAGCATATTCTTTAGTTTTAAGATCATACATTCCAATTGTTACATTTTTAATAGCACCAATTCCAGAAACCCATCCTGATTGAATATTGTTTTCTTTTGCAATTTTAGTCAAATTCTGAATGACCAAATCTCCTGGTTTCATTGATATATATATTTTATTTTTTTCAATCAGATATTTCAAAATCCCACCTTACATCCGGGTTTCTACTTGCTTGAGCTTCATTTAAACGTTGCACAGGGGTAGTTATTGGAGCATCACGAAGTTCATTAGGGTTATCGTCAACTAATTTGTCAATCTTAATCAATGTACTTGCATATTCATCCAAAGTTTTTTTTGTTTCTGTTTCTGTAGGTTCAATCATCATTGCCTCTGGGACATTTATTGGAAAATATATTGTTGGTGAATGATATCCTTCATCTAATATTTTTTTTGCAATATCTAATACTTTTGTTCCTCTTTTTTTCTGTTTGATACCTGAAATAACAAATTCGTGCATAATCCCATCTGTGTATGGTACATCATATTTATCTACAATAAGAGATTTTAAATAATTAGCATTTAATACTGCATTGCTCGACATCTCTCTTAAGCCTCTATCTCCTAACATTTTGATATATGTAAATGCTCTAACTAAAATTCCAAAATTTCCAAATTGACCATGAAGTCTTCCTATTGAATTGGGATAATTATAATTCCAAAAAAATGAACCATCATCTTTTCTATCAATCACTGGAACTGGCAAAAAAGGAACAAGTTTTTCCACAACACCAATAGGACCTGATCCAGGACCTCCTCCACCATGAGGAGTTGAAAAAGTTTTATGTAAATTCATGTGGGTAATATCAAAACCCATATCTGCTGGTCTAACAATACCTACCAAAGCATTTAAATTCGCTCCATCCATATATACTAGACCATCTACATCATGAATTAATTTAGTTATTTCTTGAATGTTATCTTCAAAAAGACCTAAAGTATTTGGTTGAGTTAACATTAAACCTGCAACTTTTGAATCTATATTTTTTTTCAAATCATCAATATCAACTCTTCCTCTAGAATCACTTTTAATTACTCTAGTTTTGTAACCTACTCTTACAACAGTGGCTGGATTAGTGCCATGTGCTGAATCAGGTACTAGTATCACATTTTTATCATTTCCTTTAAAAATATGATATTGTTTAATTACCATTGCACCTGCAAGTTCTCCCTGGGCACCCGCACTTGGCTGCAACGTACACCTAGACATCCCTGTAATTTTTTTCAACATTTGCTCTAATTCATAAATTAATTCCATTGCTCCTTGAACAGTCTCAACTGGTTGATCTGGATGTAGATTTTTTATTGAATCAAAGTTTGCTACAACCTCATTAATTTTAGGATTATACTTCATTGTACAAGATCCTAAAGGATAAAAATTCTTATCTATATGATAATTCTTATTAGATAAATCGATGTAGTGTCTTACAACTTGAGATTCTGGAACCTCTGGTAAATTAGGAGACTCTTTTCTAAGAAATTCATCATCGATTATTTCATCTATATTAACATTAGCAACATCAGTGTCAGGTAAACTTACTCCAGCTACACCCGGATCACTTTTTCCAAAAATTGTATTAGTTTTTCTCATTCTTTAACCTATTTATAATTAATTCTTTACCAAATTTTAATACATCTGGAAGTAAACTTACATCTTTACCTCCAGCTTGAGCTAGATGGGGCTTACCTCCTCCTCCACCATTCATTTTTTTACCAATTTTATTTACAATGTTTCCTGCATTAAATAAACCAACAAGTGAATCAGTGACAGCACAAAGGACAAAAGGTCTATCATTATTGATAATTCCTATTAAGGCAACACCATTTTTCAACTTACTTCTGATTTGATCACCAAGATCCAAAATATTACCTGAGAATTCAATTTGATCAACTACAAGTTTACATCCATTAATTTCTTCTATCTTTTTCAAAATATCTTTAGAAATATTATTGGTTCCAAGCAAATTATGTTTTGTGATTCTTTTTTCTAGATCAATTTTATTTTTTAATAAAGACTCAACTCTTATATTTATATCTTCATCTGAACAATTCATTACCTTTTGAATTTTATGGATGATATTATCTCTGCGATTTATCCAATCAATACTTTCACTACTAGTTATTGCCTCTATACGTCTAACACCTGATGCTAAGGAAGATTCTGAAGTTATTTTAAATAACCCTATATCACCTGTCCTTTCTGCGTGAGTACCTCCACAAAATTCATTAGAAAAATCGTCCACAACAACTACTCTAACAGTATCGCCATATTTTTCTCCAAACATAGAAACTGCTCCAGTTTTTTTTGCTGAATCAAAATCCATAACATTGGTGTGTATTAAAGAATTTTTTCTAATTATCTTGTTAACAATTTTTTCTACTTCAAAAATTTCTTCACTTTTTAATTTTTCACTATGCGTAAAATCAAATCTCAATCTTTTATCTTCAACTAATGATCCTGCCTGATGCACGTGTTCACCTAGTACGATTTTTAAGGCTTTATGCAACAAATGTGTAGCTGTATGATTTAAACGAATATTTTGCCTTCTCTTAGAATCAATTATAGCTAAGACATTAACTTGCGGTTCAATATCACCTTTTTTTATTTTTCCTAAGTGTATAATATCGCCACTATCAAATCTTGTGTCTATCACATCAAAAGAAAAGTTTTCTGAACTTATTATACCAGTATCGCCAACCTGTCCACCTTGTTCGGCATAAAAAGGGGTCTGATTTAATACTATTTCATAGTGGCAATCATCAATTTTTCTAAATTTTCTAATTTTTGAATTAGTTCTTGTTTTACTGTAACCCAAGAATTCATTCGAACTGCCCTGATCAATAAGTGTCCAATTAGCTTTATTAATTATGGCTCTAAATTTTCCAGATTGACGTGCCCTATTTTTTTGCTGTTCCATTAATTTTTGGAAATCATTGATATTAATACCAATTCCTTTTTCTTTTGCCATTAAAGCTGTTAAATCTACAGGAAAACCATATGTATCATAGAGCTTAAATACATCTTCTCCGGTGATTTTACCATCTAATAAATTGTTATTAATAATTTTATCAAAAATATTTAACCCTTTATCAAGTGTATTTAAAAAAGACTTCTCTTCTGAAAAAATGACTCTTTCAATGTGTAATTGCTTTTCTCTGAGCTCAGTAAAAGAATTTCCCATAATATCAATCAAAACAGGAACTAACTTAGATAAAAATGGTTCATTTATTCCTAAAGTACGACCATATCTAGAAGCCCTTCTTAAAACTCTTCTTAAAACATAGCCTCTGCCTTCATTGCCAGGCATTGCACCATCAGCGATTGAAAAAGAAAGCATTCTTATGTGGTCAGATAATACCCTATGAGGTACCCCTTTTTTATATGAATATTTTTTTCCTGACAATTCAGCAATTTTATCAATAATTGGTTGAAAAAGATCCGTATCGTAATTGGAACTTTTACTATTTAAAATAGATACAACTCTTTCCAATCCCATTCCAGTATCAACATGTTTATTTGGTAAATCATGCAATTTGCCATTTTTATCTCTATTGAACTGTATGAAAACTAAATTCCAAATTTCTCTGTATTCTGGTAAAACATTTACTCCATCGGCATTTTGAACATCGATATTATTTCCTGTAAAATAATGAATCTCTGTACAAGGACCGCAAGGACCAATATCTCCCATTTCCCAAAAATTATCTTTATGACCAAATTTTAAAATTCTATCTGAACTGATATCAGTATTTTTTTTCCAAATTTCTCCTGTCTCATCATCATCTTTAAAAATTGTTACCCATATTCTCTTCTTATCAAGCTTCCATACATCAGTTAAAAGCTCCCAAGCCCATTCGATTGCTTCTTTTTTGTAATAATCACCGAAAGACCAATTTCCTAACATTTCAAAGAAAGTGTGGTGATAATCATCAACACCAACCTCCTCGAGATCATTGTGTTTTCCGCTAACTCTAATACATTTTTGTGAATTAGCAACTCTAATGTAATCTGGATTTTTATCACCTAAAAAAATTGGTTTAAATTGGTTCATACCAGCATTCGTAAATAAAAGCGTTGGATCATCAAGTGGAGCAACTGATGAACTCCTAATATGTTTATGTCCTTTTTTTTCAAAGAACTCAATAAATTGTTGTCTTACCAGTTTAGATTTCATTTAATTGAATAAAATTTGAGTTTCAAATTGAGCAGAATTAACAGATTCTATGCCATTACCAAAATCAACAAACGTAGTCCTTGACTTATAAAGTAATATCATATTAGAATTGATTTTAAAAGATAAATCATATCCGTATACAGTTGAGGGAGTTTTGTCAAAACTAAAGGGGTTTTCAACATTATTTTGCATATAAAATAGCTTTGCCATCTTAAGTCTTGGTATTATTGAAGTATTTACATCAATCGATCCATTTAAAGATCTGTTTGAATCGTCAATGTAGTCTTCTAAATCATCATACCATTGTTCACCAGTTAAATCTTGATATCCCATACCAATTGTTAACAAATTATATACGTTTGCATATATTTCAGTGTAAATTCCACTCATTTTACCATATCTATACAACTGTGATTCTCTTGTTATAATTTTTGCATTATCATAATCGTAAGCAACCCTTGTAACATCGTAGGAGCGATCCCAGTAATTAAATATAAAATTGCGGGAATTACTTCTAAGTTCAGCTTTTAGATTAATTGGACCAAACCTTGCCTGCAATCCAATTGGAACTAAGCCCATTCCTAGGCTGTTATCCTCAATTGCAGGATTCTCAGTTTCTCCAATTAATTGAGCAAACTGTGAATATAGATTCATACTTGAATTTAACTTATAAACCAAATCAAAACTAAATGCACTTATGGCATCTGAATTTTTGTTATCATTGGGATTATAATTATTGTGATTTAATGGCAATTGATTAAACCAATCTTCAAAAGGAAAGTTGGCAGTATCTACACTTGAATTCCAGGTATCCCTCCAAGCTTCTTCGTTAACTAATGCTTCATCATAAGCGTTATTATCGTCTGGAAAATGGTCAAAAATATCAGGATATTTGTCATCATCTCTATCTGGTAAACCAGCAATTTGATTACGATCAGTAGCCACTGAAAAACCAAGTGATACTTTGGGCATAACTTCACCTGACAACCTTAAAGCCATTAATCCTGGAATTCTTTTAAAATCACTTTGAATATACTCGAAGTCTATACCTGAAGCTGATGCTTTTAAGTCAAGACCAATTCTTTTAATTTGAGGATATTCCATAGCATTTGAGTATGCATTAACCAAAATTCCATTACCAAGAGTTGAATGAAGCAAGGCACCAGCTCGTACGTAAACTTGATCAGTAGGACGTCCCCATCTTACATAATAAATTTTATCCAATATTGTTCTATAACCAGCTTTTGTATTTGAAAAATCCCAATTTTCTTTATAAAAATTGCCTTCTCCATCAATGTAAAAATACAAGTCTAAGCCTATACCTAAGTTACCTATTGGTATTTCAGGTCTAAAAGAAACCTGGTTGTATACCTGATTATCAATAGTTACAGATCCAAAACTACCTGACATACTTATATCATTTGGGTCAAACTGACACATTGCAAAAGTACCTAGAAATGCCAACGATTTTATAATAATCATTTATTACCTTTTTTTAATGATATAATAGAGTACAAAATTTATTGTTTTATAAGCATTTAAACCAAAAGAATTACTAATTATTTTTTAGTTTAAAAATCAAATAAATAATGTAAAAATGCAATAATGCGATAAAATCTATAAATAAAATATACCAAGGCCATTGCCTAGTTAAGATTAATGGATTATCTACGATAGGAGCTTGACACAAAAACATATAATTTGAATTAAGTATATAATTAAGGTAACCAATAGTTGGGATTAAAATTTGTGAAAAAATAAAAATTTTTATCCATGATTTTTTAGTAGGCCTCATTTTTAATACAAATGTTAAATAAAAAATTGCTAAAAAAATACCACCGTGAGAAATAAAATAATCTAAATACAGAATACCTTCGTGACCTGTTGTAAATTCAGGGGTAAAAAAAGAGTGAAAAGCACCTGCAAATCCCCAATATAATAGTAATTCGTATAAAAATTGTTTCCTGTAAAGTAAGGTGAAACCTGATAAAATTGATGATATTCCACATAAATGCAAGGGCAAATTGACTACATTATCCCAATTTTCTAAAACAAATAGATGATAGTATTGAACTAAAAGAAATCTCGTTATTAAAGCAAAGGAAATAAGCTTTGAAATAAATTCTTTTTTTTTTGAATCAACTTTTATTCCACAAAATACAATTACAAAAATGGTAGAAAATGATGCAATGTTGACAAACCACCATTCGTTCGTAAATAGGGATATTGTATAGTGATCATTCATTATTTATGTTACAGTTATTACTAATTTTACACAACTAAATAAACAACTATATATCTAATTATTTAGTTTAAAAAAGCCCTGTAACTAATAAAAATTACAGGGCTTTATCTTTAAGTAGCAGCGCAGGGACTCGAACCCCGGACACCCGGATTATGATTCCGGTGCTCTAACCAACTGAGCTACGCTGCCTTACTTAATTCTATTCTCTAAAAGGTCATATACTATTCTTACACCATAACCTGTCGCACCATTTTTAGGTTGATAAGAAGGCTTGGTTGGTCCCCATGCCATACCAGCAATATCCATATGGACCCATGGAGTATCACCTACAAACTCTTGCAAGAATACACCACCAGCAATTGTTCCTGCCTGCATTGGTGCACCAAGATTTTTAATATCAGCAATCTTAGACTTGATATCTTCTGAGTATTCTTCCCACATTGGAAGCTCCCACACTCTCTCGCCAGTATTATCACTTGATTTTTTAACCTCTTTCATCAGATCGTCATTATTTCCCATTACTCCTGATGATTTATGTCCAAGAGCAATCAATACAGCCCCTGTTAATGTCGCAAAATCAATCATTCCAACAGGCTTGTATTTATCAACTGTGTAAGATAGCATATCAGCAAGAAGCAATCTTCCCTCTGCATCCGTATTTAAAATCTCAATAGTCTTACCATTATATGCCGTTACAATATCACCCGGTCTTTGAGCATTGCTGCCTGGCATATTTTCTGTAGAACCAATAACAGCTACAACATTCATTTTCGGCTGCAGCTCTGCAATTGCATTCATAACACCCAATACTGTTGAACTACCACACATATCAAACTTCATCTCATCCATCTTAGCACCTGGCTTAAGTGAGATTCCACCTGAATCAAATGTCAATCCTTTTCCAACAAGAGCAAAGGGCTTATCACCTTTTTCACCACCCATATACTCCATTATAATTGCCTTAGCTGGCTCTTTAGCTCCTTGAGCTACACCACAGAAAGCACCCATACCTAGCTTTTTGCAATCTTTATAATCTAAAATCTTAACCTTGAAATTTTTTGCTTTACCAATTCTTTTTGCATGATTTGCTAAAAATGTTGGTGTAGCAATATTAGCAGGATGATTAGATACATCTCTGGCAAGACTAACAGAGTCTCCAATAGCCAAAGCTTTGTTTACCATGGCTGCTGATGCATTTCCTGTTACTGTTACAGTAATTGGAGTCACTTTTTTTTCTTTCTTATCACTTTTATATTCATTAAAAGAGTAAGCTCCAAGAATCAATCCTTCACAAAAAGCCTGACAAAAAGCATCACGATTCAATCCAAATGATCCAGCATCAACTGTAATTGACTTAGCCTCATGCTTCTGAGCATCTTTTACAATCATAGCAGCAAGGTCTCTAGCATTATCTGTCTTAAATTCAGCTTTATCTCCAGCCCCATAAACAGAAACTCTTTTCAAGCTAGAGTTACCAAATACCTGAACGCTTTTACCAAACTTTGCATCAAAACCTGAAAGCTCAACAGCTGAGCTTAAGGCCCCGCTACAAACCGAATCAAGAGACTTCTGATCCTTTGACATAGACTTTCCATCGAACATACCTGTAATACATAGATCAGCTTTAACTGAATCTGCTGACTTTGAAGAAACTTTTATTTCTTTTACCATCTAATCTCCATAAAAAAAAATTT
>PAFF01000033.1 GCA_002704045.1 Fidelibacterota bacterium | reverse complement strand
TTTTTAAAATCAAAATCTTGTGTAATTAAATTTGGTATTAAACTATTTCTTATATTATTTCTTAAGTAACTGATATTTTTATTTGTTTCATCTTCATACCATACCATTTTATTAAAATTTGCATAAGTATAAATTTCATCTTTAGATATTTCTAAAAAAGGACGATGTAAATTATTGTATTTTTTTCTTATTCCAGTTAAAATCATATTATCATTTGTCTGACTTTTCCTCATTAAATACGTTTCAATTTGATCATCTACATGATGGGCAGTAAATATTGAATCAAAATTATGATTTTTAAAGATATTATTAATATAGTTGTATCGTTCAGTCCTTAGGTATGTTTCATTTATTTTTGATTTAAAATTAGTTGACATACTCCCTTTATAAATTCTAATATTATTTTTTTTTGCAATATCAATGCATAACAATTCATCCAAATTCGATTTTTCCCTAACATTATGATTGAAATGACATATAGCAAAGCTAAAATTTAAATCCTTACTAGAATTTAGAACAGAATGAAACAAAACAATACTATCAACACCACCTGATACACATAACAATATATTTTTAAAATTATTTTTTTTTATATAAAGATTAATTTTATTATTTATTTTTTGAGTTACTTTATTCATTTTAAAAATATATTATTTTTTTTTTCATATCCAATAGTTGTGACAGGACCATGTCCACTATAAACTTTTACTTTATCATCAAGTAAAAATAGTTTATCTTTGATTGAATTGACTAAAACTGAAAATGATCCTCCAGGTAAATCAGTCCTACCTATAGAATTATTAAATAGAGTATCTCCTACAAAAACTATATTTCCAATCATATAACTTAAACCACCAGGCGTATGACCAGGAGTTTTGATAATATTAAATGTGTAATTAGCTATTTCAATACTATTTTCATCGCTTATTAGATTTGTTATTTTAGGAGGTTTTAAAATCTCTAAACCAAACATTTGACAATATGTTGGCAGATTTTTAGATATTTCTTGATCCTCTTCGTGCATAAAAACTTTTAGATTAAATTTATTTTGAAGCTTATCAACTATACCAATATGATCAATATGTGCGTGAGTCAATAGTATTGATGATGGCTTTTTATTTATGTAATTTAACTCGTTTATAATAATATCATAGTCTAAGCCAGGATCAACTAATACGCAAAAATTTTTACTATTGTATAATATGTAAGCGTTTTGGTCAAAAGGACCATTTACTATTTTTTTTAAATCAAACTTAATTAATTAAACCTCTGAAAATAAATATGGTTTTAAACATTGTATTTTATCCTCATAATTTGATGGATCTAGGAACCAAGATGTAGCAGCGACAGAGCTCAGCAAAGAATTGCCATCCTGTGGTGTAAAGCAATAACCAGATAGTTCATTATTATTTCTAATATGTAAAGATGGTATTGATATTACTGCTTGATTTAAGATTCTACCAAAATGGCCATGATCTCTTCCAAATGAAAAAACCTCACAAGAATCAACTTTATTTGTAATGGCGATTCTATCATTTTTTCTAAATTTCTCCAAAACATGTTCCAAGGATATATTCTTTTTAAGCTTTAAATTAAAATACAGAATATGCATATATTGTGTATTTATTTTAATTGCTGACGAAAATAGATCTAAATCATGGTTAATAGTATTGAAAAGTAGTGATGCATCTTTAGCATGATGTGTACCAAATTTATTATCTTCATGTGTTCCTACTTGTGGAGAGGCAATATAACCTTTTGACTGACTAACATCATTAGCTCTTCTAATACAATTAAATTTGGCAAAATCTAAAAAATTCTCTTCATCCTCAAATGCTATTGTCTTTATTATCGATGAAATATTATGAGTGTTGCAGGATACCACGTGTATGAATTTATCTTTTTCAACCTTTAAAGCTTCGTCATTTATACCTCTAGCATACATTTTACCAAAACCAAATTCGCTACCTTGAGCTATAAAACCTAATGTTGAATCAGCAAATTTATTGTAATACTCACTTTTATTTTTATGACCTATTCCTTTTGGTGTACAATCAATGACAACAGAAGCTCTTTCAATAGCATCTTCTGTTGAAAATAATGGATCTAAACCTATATTTTTGAAACCATCAAACTTATCTTTCGATGTTGTAAGAATTGCACCTCTTTTTACTAAACTTTGAACTTTAGATCTATCTGATAATAATGGTGTGTTTTTATGGAAAGTAACTTGATCAATGCCAAGCTTTTCTTTAAAATCAGATATGAGACCAATTAATGGCTCTCCTATCGTTCCTGTACCTACTATATGGACAATCTTCATGCAAAATCCTTATTTATATTCATATGTAACATTATTCATTAGAAATTTCTTCAAGGTGTTCATATCATTATTTTTAAATATTTCAATTTGCTCATCACATTCTGTCCCATTAATTAAAATATGATTAACATCATCAATGATATGTTGATTATTGAAATATGCTAAGCTTTCTTTGCAATAATTCATCATTTTATTAATAAATGATTTCATTTTTAGTTCTTCGTTATCAGAACAATCAGTTAATAGAGCATTAAAATTAAATCTTGATGCTTTCCATAATCCGTCATTTAGTAATTCTAATGATAGGTTTTCGTTCAAATTATCATTCAATGAATCCTCAATTGTTTGATGAGTTAATGCTTGAAATAGAGCAATAAACATGTGTGTTTTTTTTAACGACCTTTGAACATCAATCATTCTAAATTCAATAGTACCATAATCTAAATGAGGTCTAATTTTCCACCATATTTGTCTAGGTTTTTCAATTGTTTTTGTATTTAAAAAAGAATTTACAATAGATAGAAAATGATCATAGCTATCAAACTTTTCAGGAATATTTGTTCTTGGAAATGAACCGAATTGAAAGGTTCTTGATGATCTCATCCCCGTTTGCATTCCATTAAAAAAAGGTGAATTTGTACTTAATGCTAGTAATGGGGGAATCCATCGTCTTAGACCATTTACTGCTCTGATACTTAATTCAGGATTTGGAACAGCTATATGAACATGCAATGCAAAAGTAATATTGTTTTTCGCATAATAATTAAGTTGATTTGCGACCCAATTATAACCATCAGTATTTACAAATTTTTGATTCATTGGTTTTGCTGTAGGGTGCGTACCACTTATTCCAATTCTGAAATCTAGTTTATTTCCAATCTCTTTTAGCTTTGATCTTAAGTATGCTATTTCTTCGATTGCTTCAATACTGTTAAAACAAATACTTGTATTAGATTCTATTTCAGAACATATTAATTCATAACTCAATCTTTTTTTTAATTTGCTATTTGCGTAATTCAATATTTCATCAGCTTTATTAACTAAATTACCTGAAAAAGGTTCACATATCATATATTCTTCTTCTACACCAATAGTATAATTATTTTTGTGATCAAATATATTTTTATTAAAAATCATAACTTAAATAATAGCTTTTTCTTGCCAATCTCCAAAAACCATCTTCATGGTTTCAACCATTTCACCTAATGTGCAATAAGCTTTTGTACATTCTATTATAGGTGGTAAAAGATTATCGCCATTCTTTGATGCTTTAGATAGATTTTTAAGGGATATTTCAACATAATTTTTATCTCTTTTTAACTTTAATTCTTTTAAACTCTTTTTTTGATCAATTTCTGTTTTTGATCCAATTTCAAGTATAGGAATATCTATTTCTTCATTTTCTTTTTGATATTTATTTACGCCAACAATAATTCGTTCCAATGAATCAACCTCCCTTTGAAACTTCTCAGAGGCTTTCGCTATTTCATTCTGAAAGTAACCTCTTTCAATTGCTTCAATAACACCACCAATTTTTTCTACTTCATTAAAGTAAAAATTTGCTTTTTCTTCTAGTTTATCAGTGAGTTCCTCAATATACCAACTACCACCTAATGGATCTACTACATCTGGAATTCCTGTTTCAAATGCAATAATTTGTTGTGTTCTTAAAGCAATTTCTGCAGCCTTTTTAGAAGGCAAAGCTAACGTTTCATCCATTGAATTAGTATGAAGAGATTGTGTTCCTCCCAAAACGGCTGATAAAGCTTGTAGAGATGTACGTGTAATATTGTTTTCTGGCTGTTGAGCTGTTAATGTGCAACCAGCTGTTTGAGTATGAAAGCGTAACTTCCATGATTTAGGATTCTTTGCATTGTATTTATTTTTTAGTCGTTTCGCCCATATTCTTCTAGCTGCCCTATATTTTGATATTTCTTCAAAAAAATCTTGATGAGCGTTGAAAAAGAATGACAGTCTTGGAGCAAAATCATCAATATTCATACCAGCTTCTATAGCATGTTCTATATATGCAAAACCATTTCCAAGTGTAAATGCTAATTCTTGAGCTGCAGTTGATCCAGCTTCTCTTATATGATAACCACTTATTGAAATGGTATTATATTGAGGTAAATTTTTAGCACAATATGAAATCATATCTGTTATTATTTTCATTGATTGCTTTGGAGGATAAATCCATTCTTTTTGAGCGATGTATTCCTTTAATATATCATTTTGAAGAGTACCTCTTAATTTGTCTAATGATACACCCTGTTTTTGAGCAACAACAATGTAAAATGCAAGTAATATGATTGAAGGACCATTTATTGTTTGCGATACAGAAACTTTTTCTAAATCAATACCATCAAATAATATTTCCATATCTTTTAATGAAGAAATGGAAACACCACATTTCCCTACTTCACCTTCTGAAAGCTCATGATCAGCATCGTAACCCATTAAAGTGGGCATATCAAAAGCAACTGATAACCCTGTTTGTCCTTGATTTAATAAGTATTTAAATCTTTTGTTTGTTTCTTTGGCTGATCCAAACCCGGAAAATTGTCGCATAGTCCACATTTTACCTCGATACATATTTGCATGTACACCCCTAGTATAGGGATATTGACCGGGGAAGCCTATTTTGATATCGAAATCTTGATCTAAATTCTCAGGAAAATATAAGGGTTCTAAAGGTTCTCCAGAAATTGTATTATAACTAAGATTTGATTCATTAGAACTTTCAATTTCTTTTATCCAAATATTTTTTTTATTTTTCTTCATTTAAAATTTCTTTAATAGTAGTATATAATTTATTTTTACTTAATCCTATATCATCTAATAGTTCGTTCCTTGGGCCATGCTGAATAAACTTATCAGGTATTCCTAGTACATTTATACGTGATCTGATATTATTAAATGATGCATATTCTAAAATTGATGAACCAAAACCGCCTAAAACAGTACCTTCTTCAATTGTAATTATTGTTTTATGGTTTTTGAAAATTTCTTCTAACATTTTTTCATCTAAAGGCTTAATGAATCTACAATTAACCAAAGTTATATTTATGTTATCATTTTCTAAAAGTTTTAAGGTACTTTTAGCAACGTGAACCATAGAACCGACCGCAAGTATAGCTATATCATTTCCATGGTTTAATAATTCCCAAGATCCAATTTTTAATATTTCAGGTTCAAGCTCTGGATCGTATAAAATACTGCTTCCTTTAGGATATCTAATTGAAAAAGCTTTGTTTGATTTTATTCCTGATAATAATAAACTTTTAAGTTCGTTGCCATCTTTCGGAGCTGTAATAATAATATTTGGTAAACTTCTCAAAAAAGCAATATCATATACCCCGTGGTGAGTTGGTCCGTCTTCACCGACTAAACCTGCTCGATCCATACAAAAAACAATTGGTAAATTTTGCAGAAGACAATCATGAAATATTTGATCATATGATCTTTGCATAAAGGTAGAATAAATTGCAACTATTGGTAAAATTCCTCCTGCAGATAAACCTGAAGCATATGTTACAGCATGTTCTTCAGCTATACCTACATCAATATATCTATCCGCATATTTTTTTGTAAAGCTATCCATTCCTGTACCTATTGGCATTGCGGCAGTTACGCATTTAAACTCATGTAATTCTGCAAAATCAATTAAAGCATCACCAAATACGTTAGAATAATTAGATATACTGGAAGAAGATTTTTTTGAAGGAGATAGACTGTAATACTTTACAGAATTTTTCTCTGCTTTAGTACATCCCTTTCCTTTCATAGTGTGTACATGTACAAGCACTGGAGTTTTCATTTCTTTTACACTAGTGAATACATCTATCATATCTTTGATATTGGTACCATCAATTGGCCCAATATAACGCAAACCTAATTCTTCAAATAAAATACCAGGTGTTAATATACCTTTTATACCTTCTTCAGTTTTTCTTAATAGTCTTCTTATTAAATTATTATCAGATTCAGATATTTTTCCTGAAAGGTTCCATATATCATTACGTATTTTATTGTAAGTAGGATTTGTTACTACCTTTGTCAAATATCTAGATAAAGCTCCAACGCTACCCGAAATTGACATTGAATTATCGTTTAGTACTACTGTTAACTGTGTTCTATGATAACCCAAGTTATTTAAGCCCTCAAAAGCCATTCCACCTGTTGCAGCACCATCTCCTATAATTGCTAATATATTATTTGATTCTTTTAAACGATCTCTTGCATGTGCCAATCCAAGTGCCGCTGAGATTGAGGTACTAGCGTGACCAGCACCAATAATATCATGCTCACTTTCATCGCGTTTTAAAAAACCACTTATACCATTTTTTGAACGAAGCTCTAAAAATTCTTTTCTTCTTCCAGTAATAATTTTATGTGAATAAGCTTGATGACCGACGTCCCAAATCAATTTATCGTTTGGTGAGTTATAGACATAGTGCAGTGCCAATGTTAAATCAACAACCCCTAATGGAGAGGAATAATGACCACCGAGTTTACTTACTACATTCTTAATGTGCTCAGCAATTTCTGAAGATAATGATTCAAGTTCTAAATATGAAAAATCTTTAAGATCTTCAGGTGAGTTAACTTTTTCTAATAATTTTTTCATCTATCATTTCTATAAAATATTTATGAATTGTTAAATTAGAAGTTAACTCCGGATGAAAAGTCGCACCTAAACATTTTTTCTTTTGTATTAAAACAGGTTCACCGTTTAATGATGACAAGATTTTTATATTATTGTCATTAATATTAGTAATCCTAGGAGCTCTAATAAATACTGCATTGAATTTAGAATTACATTGATCAGGTAAAAAGATATTATGCTTAAATGAGTTAATCTGTGTACCCCACCCATTTCGTTCAATATCAATATCTAAAATCCCTAGACCTTTAACAAGCGGCGTATTGATCTTTGATAGAATGATTAGACCAGCACAGGTACCAAAGACTGGTTTTTTTTCAGCAAAATCTTTTAAACAATCTAAAAGATTATTCTTAGATATGAGTTTAGAAAAAGAAGATGATTCGCCACCTGGTATTATCAATGCAGAACAACTGTATAGATCTTTTGGATACTTGACATAGCAGTGATCTATATTTAACATTTTTAAAGCTTCGCCGTGCATCTTAAAAGCTCCTTGCAATGATAGAATACCTATAGTAGGCAAGGTCTACCAGCCGCGATTTTGAAGCATTTTTTCTTTTGGTATTTCACTCATGTCAATTCCAGACATTGCATCTTTGATGCCGGTTGAAACGTTTGCAAGTTTATCCGGATCATTAAAATAGGTAGTTGCCTCAACGACTGCCTTAGCTCTGTTAATTGGATCTTCAGATTTAAATATACCTGACCCTACAAATACTGATTCAGCTCCTAACTGCATCATTAAAGCTGCATCTGCAGGTGTAGCAATACCACCAGCACTGAAATTTGGAACAGGAAGTTTTTTTGTTGTTGAAACTAATTTAACAAGATCAAAAGGAGCACCCATATTTTTTGATTCTGCCATTAATTGGTGATCATCTAAATTTGAAAGAAGATTAATATCATTTATTATTGTTCTCATGTGCCTGACAGCTTCAATAATATTTCCTGAACCAGCTTCTCCTTTAGTACGTATTAATGAGGCTCCTTCACCAATTCTTCTCAATGCTTCACCAAGATTTCTTGCACCACATACGAAAGGCACTTTAAAAGATTCTTTGTATATATGATTGTGTTCATCTGCAGGAGTTAGAACTTCGCTCTCATCAATAAAATCTACTTTTATGGATTCAAGAATTTGAGCTTCAACAAAATGACCAATCCTACACTTTGCCATTACAGGTATAGATACTGAGTTCTGAATATCAATTATCATTTCAGGGTCTGACATCCTTGAAATACCTCCATCTCTTCGAATATCAGATGGAATTCTTTCTAATGCCATGACTGCTACAGCTCCTGATTCTTCTGCTACTTTTGCTTGATCAGAATTTGTTACATCCATTATTACACCACCTTTTAGCATTTCAGCTAAACCAATATTTATGTCCATATTATTTTTTTTGCTCATTATTAAATCCTTTGATTGTGTTTTTTACTTCTTCTATTAAGTAATCAGGTGTAGATGCTCCAGCTGAAATACCAACAGTTTCTATATTATTAAACCATTTATTTTTTAGATCATTTTTACCTGTTACTTGATATGTGTTTTTGTTTATTATTTTTGATAGCATAGTTAATCTTTTAGAGTTAGCACTTGTAAAAGAGCCAATGATAATCATTACATCACAATTTTGTGCGAGTTCTTTAATTTGTTGTTGATTTCTTTTTGTAGGGTAGCAAATTGTGTTTATAAAGCGTAGATCATAGACTTTAGTCATTAAAATATTTATTATTTCTTGAACATTTTCAATATCTTGGGTAGATTGACTGACAACACCAGCTTTTTTTATTCCTCTATAATTATTTGCTTCTTCTATATTTGAAATGATAATAGGTTTTTTAACTTGACTAGCTATTCCTACAACTTCGTCATGACCATGATCACCAATTATTATTATTCGTCTTCCTTCATTTTGTAATTTTTGAACTTCTTCATGGATGTCGTGGACAAGGGGACAAGTTGCATCAATTATATTTCTATTTTCTTTTTTTGCTTGATCCCATACTTTTGCATGGGTACCGTGAGCTCTAAATAAGATAGGTTTATCTTTAGGAATATCTGATAATGAATTTACTACTTTTGTCCCGACTTCTTGTAAATCCTCAACGACTCTTTCATTATGGACAATATCACCGAGCATATAAACTGAGCCATGCTCTGTTGCGGTTTCGTAAGCTAAGTTCACAGCATCTCTGACTCCAAAACAATAGCCTGCATCTTTTGCTATAAATATTTTCAAATTATTGACTTTCAATCCTTGGCAATGTTATGTTCTCTTGACCTTGGTATTTGCCAGATTTATCTTTGTAGGAAATCATACAGTCTTCATCACTTTCAAAAAAAAGAACTTGAGAAATTCCTTCATTGGAATAAATTTTTGCAGGTAAAGGTGTAGTGTTTGAAATTTCTAATGTTACATTACCCTCCCATTCAGGCTCAAATGGTGTGACATTAACAATTATTCCACATCTAGCATAAGTAGACTTACCTACACAAATAGTTAACACTGACCTAGGTATCTTAAAAAACTCTACACTTCTAGCTAATGCAAAACTATTTGGAGGTATGATACAAGTGTCCCCTTTAAAATTAACAAAAGATTTTTCATCAAAGTTTTTTGGATCAACTATGCTATTATTGACATTAGTAAATATTTTGTATTCATCAGCTACTCTGATGTCATAACCATATGAAGAGACACCATATGATATTATACCTTTTCTAACTTGATCTGACTGAAATGGTTTAATCATAGCATGGTCTTTGGACATCATTTCAATCCACTTATCATTTTTTATTGCCATTATGTAATTTTTTTCCTCAATTCATCTAAAATTGTTTTTTTAATTTCTTCTATATTTCCATTTTTTACAAAAGCTCCAGCAGCAAATTTATGTCCACCACCTTTAAAAATTGATGCAATATCATTTATAGTAGTATCTTGTGAACGAAAATTAATTTTGACATCTGAATCATTAATTTTTCTAATTAAAAAAGATACTTCTACGGTATCTATGGCTCTTAGATAATCAGTAATACCGTCAATATCATCAGATAATGCATTAAACTTAGTCAATATATCATCATCTAAATACGCCCAAACTACTTTACG
>PAFF01000032.1 GCA_002704045.1 Fidelibacterota bacterium | reverse complement strand
TCACAAATTATGACTGGAATATAATCTCAAAACCTCTTTTTATAATGATAGATTGATCTTCTTTCTTGTTACAAAAAGAAATTAATTTATATTTTATTTTATCTTTGAGATTTGAAAAGTTTTTATCATTTCCAATGGTGTTTAGTATCTCAAATAATAGTAACCACTCCTTTGGATATTTATTAATGACATTGTCATATATTTTGTTTAGTTTATTTGAATCAATATTTTTACTGAATTTAAATTTTTGAATGTAATCATAATATTCGTTCAATTCTTTGTTATCATCTGTTAATGTTGATGATTGAACGTAATTTAATGATTGATTGCTACTATTGTAAAATTTATCATAATCAGCAGCATCACCATGGACTGATATGACCTCATCACCAGATATTAAATCAAAATTTCCCCAATCAGGATTAAAAAATATATTTTTATTATTTTTTATTGTGCAATTTGAAAATGTTATTATTAGAGGTATTTTATTAATGAATTGAATATTCTCTACTTTACCTGTCAATATTATACCAGATTCGTAATCAAGAGAGGTAGTACTGCCTATTGCTATCCCTAGTATTTTTAAATCATCTAAGTTGCATTGAAAAATACTCTTATTAACACTTTTAATTTTTCCTAGAGGGCAACCAAATCCTTCTTGATGAAATTCAGTCCCTTGGTTTGTAATTTCTTTTCTATTGAAACACAATTGAGATGGACCTGTAAATTGAAGATATGAAATGTGATTACTTTTTGTATGATAATCTTTGAGAATTCCGGATATAGATATTTTAGAGTCTAAGATTACTGTATTTACAGTTTTTGAATTTAAAGCTTTATTTAATCCTTCTAAACCGCCGGTTAAATATGCCATTGAGGATGAATATTTCTCGAGTTGAGTTTTTAAATTTTTAAAATTGTCTGTTACAAATAATTGAGGCTGTGGTTCAGTAATATCATAATTATAGTTTATACAATTCAGATCATATTTTATTTTTTTAATTTTAGGATCTATTGATTCAAAACCTTCAATAACAGAGGATAGTAGCCCAGCACCATAGATTTTTGGATTTTTAATACTACCAATCATACCATATTCTGCTGTCCACCAGTTCATTCTTGCAAGTTCCGCTGCTTCGCTAACAATTTTATCTTTTTTGCTAAGTTCTATTAATGAATTTTCATATTTTTCAACTTCATCCTTTGATGCATTTGGGTCCTCTTTTAGATCAGATAATTTTCTTATAATTTCATATGCTTCATCATCTTCTACTGAAGAGATGGCCATTTTTGATACTTCGCCATAACTACATAGATAATTTGCATAATCTTTATCAGCAATTATGGGAGCATGACCTGCAGTTTCATGTATAATATCTGGAGCAGGAGTATACATTAAATGTTTAGCCGTTCTGATATCAACTCCAATAGCTAGCACTTTATTTGCTAACATATCCATGAATGCAGTTGGAGGGATAAAACCCTTAACAGCTACAGCTCCCCAGTCAAATCGATCAAGTTTTTCATCCATTTCGTCAATTTTTGGAATACGGTTTATGGGTATCCCAGTTTTTTCTAAACCTTCAA
Organism: Fidelibacterota bacterium; assembly: GCA_002704045.1. GTDB lineage: Bacteria > Fidelibacterota > Marinisomatia > SCGC-AAA003-L08. Next base: position 7,708 of record PAFF01000032.1, on the reverse strand, counting down.
GGTACACTGAATGTGCATATTTTTTATAAAAGGGTACTGATATAAACATTATATATCTCCATACAGCTTGATCTATGGCATTGTACTTTGAGTAATCTTGAGTTGTTATATATTTATTTAGATATTTAGGTAAATTATTTCTAGCTTGACTCATATAATAATTTATTCATTTTTTTTAAAATTATAAAAATATTCCAGAGACTTTGGATTTGCAATTGAATCAGTGTTTTTTAATGGAAGATTATTGATAATATTTTTAACTGCAATTTCAACTTTTTTACCATTGATTGTATATGGTATTTCATCAATTTGAATAATTTCAGAAGGGACGTGTCTTGGACTACATTCTAATCTTATATCAGATTTTATAGATTTTATCAAATGATCTTTCATTTTTTCATTATTTTTTAATTTAACAAAAAGTAATATCAGTTCATCATCATTATTTTTTTTACCAATAACCAAGGAGTCATCTATATCTTCACGCTTTTCCAATACATTATAGATTTCTGCTGTTCCAATTCTGACTCCTCCAGGATTTAATGTAGCATCAGATCTGCCATAAATAGTAATTCCATTATGATCATTAATTTCAACATAATCACCATGAGACCAAATATTTTTAAAAGTATTGAAATAGGCATTTAGATATTTGGTATCATTATCATCATTCCAAAAATAAATTGGCATAGATGGAAAAGCAGATTTGCAAACTAATTCACCTTTTTTATTCTTTAAAGATTTTCCACTTGAATTGTATGAATCAATATCCATAGCTAAACCCTTACTTTGCAATTCGCCCCTGTAAACAGGGAGTAAAGGATTACCAAGTGCAAAACAAGAAATTATATCGGTTCCTCCTGATATAGAAGATAATTGTACATCGCTAAAATGATCATAGATATAATCAAAATTTTCTTCTGATAAAGTTGAACCTGTAGATAAAATAGATTTTAGGTTTTTAAAATTTGAAATTAGTTTTGGTTTTACATTATTAGTCTTTAGAATTGATATATATTTTGCACTAGTTCCAAAAATTGTAAAATTTAATTGATCAGCTAATTTTAATAGTGAATCTTTGTCAGGATAACAAGGATTCCCTTCATATAGAACTATTGTAGCTCCTTGATAAAGTGAAGAAACTAACCAATTCCACATCATCCAACCACAAGTAGTAAAGTAAAAAATAACATCATCTCTTTTTACATTAGTATGTAATTGTAACTCTTTAATATGTTGAACTAAAGTTCCTCCTGCTGAATGAACAATTGATTTTGGTTTTCCTGTTGTACCAGATGAATACATTATATAGAGGGGGTGATTAAAAGGTAATTGTTCAAAATCAATGTCTTCAGCATTTGATTTTGAAATTATATCCTCCCATTTATGTGACTGTTCGTAGTTATGCTCATTATAATGGTTAATCATTATAGAATTTTTTAAAGATGGAAGCGAAGTTATAATTTTTTTGGCATTTTGTAAACAGTTAATAATTTTACCGTTGTACTGATAACCATTTGTAAAAAAAAGAAGTTTTGGTTTTATTTGACCAAATCGGTCAAGTACAGTTTTTACACCAAAATCAGGTGAACAAGATGACCAAATTGCTCCAATACTTGAAGTAGCTAACATTGCGATTACTGTTTCGCTAATATTAGGCATATATCCAACCACTCGATCATTTTCTTTTATTCCAATTTTCCTTAAAAAGGAAGATATTTTACTAACTTTTTCAAAAAGTTCTTTATACGTTAAATATTCAGGAATATTTTTTTCATTTATAGTTATAATTGCATTATGATCGTCTCTGTATCGAAGAAGATTTTCAGCAAAATTTAATCTAGACCCTTTAAACCATCTGGCACCAGGCATTTTTTTAGTATCATCAACTACTTCAGTATGAGATTTGTTAAAAATAATTTGACTGAAAATCGACAGATGAAGCCAAAATTTTGCAATATTTTTAATTGACCAACTATGTAAATCCTCATATGTTTCAAATGTAATATTTTCTTTTTCATTTAGGTATCTGATAAACTTCATCATTTCTGATGAATTAATATTTTCTAGTTTAGGTTCCCATAAGATTTTATTCATAAAATGATTTGTCAATCAACTTAATGATTTGCCAAGCTGACTTAGTATCATTTTTAATGATTAAATCAATACACTTATCAACTAATTCATCTTCTGAAACATCCTTAGTTAAGATTGAACTTTCTGTTTCAATTGAAGAATCGTGATAAGCAAGCTTGTTTATTAGATCATTATTAAATTTTTTATGTGATTTAATAAAGTTAGGTATATTACTGTATCCCATTGGTTTATATCTTGGCGTTCCAAGCTCAAAAAGATCAGAATTTGCTCTTGAATACCAGTTTAAACCTAATCGACCAACTTGATCAATTTTATGGGGATCTATATTGTTTTGGTCGTCAACAATTAAATCATTTAAATGAATTTTAGAAATTTTACCTAAAATTAAATTACCAGATGCTGGTTTATCACCTAACTTGATGTAATCGCTAAGTTCGCATTCAAGAATAACTGGTGATTCTTTTACGCCAGGTATAGATGAACTAGTTTGAAATTCGGAAAATCCAGACACTTCAAATTCATTAATATTTGAATCAAATTCAACAGCACATAAGTTCATTTGATTTACCATAGAATAAGAAACAATTGAAACAGTAAATTTTTTTGTTTCAATAATATTTTTCAGTGTATCTTTTGATTGACCTGTTCTTCCACTTAAAGCTGGAGAGATGCCAACAATAGGTGGGTTAGAGCTTAAAATATTATGAAAACTAAATGGTGCAAGATTCAAATTGTTATTTTTATCAATAGATGTAGTTAGTGCTATTGGTCTTGGTCCAATGGCACCAATAAGCATTTGGTGACGATCTCTAATACTTAGATCATCTGGATCATATGTTTTAAAATTCATTTAACTTAAATTATCCAGAATGATTCTATTCTCAAGAGTTCCAAGCCCTTCAATTTCAAGTTTAACCTTATCATCAATTTTTAACCACTGATTATCAGTTATTTTTGATCCATTTAATTCTAAAAAACAACCTGTTCCACAAGTACCTGAACCTATGATATCGCCAGGAAAAATATCAGCACCATAGCTGATTCTTTCAATTATTTGCGCAAATGTCCAATTCATATTTGATAAATTATCTTCTGAAACTTGTATTTCATTAACAAATGCTTTCATTTTTAAATTATATCTATCCCCATTCTTGGAAGGAATTTTGAAATCTTCAAGTTCATCTTTTGTTACGAGGTATGGTCCAAATGTTGAACCAAAATCTTTTCCTTTAGCAGGTCCTAAATTTAACTTCATCTCTTGCATTTGGAGGCCTCTTGCTGAAAGATCGTTCATTATCATAAAACCAGCTATATAATTATCTGCTTCTGAAGCTGAAATATTTCTACCTTTTTTACCAATCACAGCAGCGCACTCTAACTCAAAATCAAGCTTGTCTAAGTGATCTTTAAGCACAGGAAAGTTTCCTTCACCGAAAATTGCATGATGGTTTGTGAAATAAAAAATTGGAATTTCATCAAACTCAGGTATCATTTCAAGTCCTCTATTACGTCGCGCTGTTGCAACGTGCTGTCTAAAAGCATAACCATCTTTTACAGATGGAGGATTTAATACAGGTGATAAAAATTCAACCTGAGATTTATTAATTCCCTGATTGTTTTTCATAGCTTCTTCTGCTTTTTTAAGATTAGAATCCATATTTGTTATAAATTCGATTGTATTGTTTGGAATATCAGAATCTAAATGTTTCAAATTAAAAACCATTTCGTCCTTTAATGCTCCAAATGCTATTTTGTTTTCATATTTAAATGTTACTAATTTCATAATAAATTATTTTGCCTTATCTAAAATATTTTTTAATTCACCACTTTGAGCTAACTCTTCGACTATATCACATCCACCAATTAGTTCACCATTAACGTATAATTGTGGTGTAGTGGGCCAGTTTGAGTGTTCTTTTATTAGATTCATTAATTCGACATTATCAAATACGTTTAAGGAACTAAATTCAACATCGAAATGATTTAATACTTGAACCACCCTATTTGAAAAACCGCATCTTGGCTGTTCTGGGGTACCTTTAAGCATAACAAATATTTTATTTGAATTAATTGTGTTTTTGACCAGATCTTTTTGTTCTTGATTCATTTTTACTCCTTTTTAAACTATTGTCTTAATTGATAGTGCATGGATGATACCATTCAGCTCATCTTTAAGAGCTTTTTGGACTAATCTATGTTGTTCAATGAGTGATAACCCTCTAAAACCACTATATTCAATTGTTGTTTTAAGATGATATCCTTTTGCACCATGACCAACGTGCATTGAGGATGTATTTATTAATTCTATCGTTGCTCCTGGAAAAGCGTCTTCTAATTTTATTTTTATTTCTTCTATTGTCATATTGTACCTTTTAATTTATCCAACTTAAAGGGTATGATGGATCGTCAAGTTCACTGCTTTGATATGCAATATTAAGACTTTTAAACGTATCGATCATGACCGCAAGTTCATCTGTATGTTTTTTACCCACTGAAGACTGATATTTACCTGGCTGAGGACCGTGTGGTATTCCCATAGGGTGTAATGTAATAGATTCAGTATCAATTCCTTTCCTGCTCATAAAATCTCCTTTTGAATAGTATATGACTTCATCTGAATCTAAATTTGAATGAGGGTAGGGTGCTGGTATAGAATTTGGATGAAAATCAAATGGTCTTGGAACAAATGAACATATTACAAAGTTTTTTGATTGAAATGTCTGATGTACAGGAGGTGGTTGATGAATACTACCAACAATAGGTTCAAAATCATGAATGCTTAATATCCACGGAAAGTAATATCCATCCCATCCCACCAAATCAAAAGGGTGAGTGGCATAATGAAAGGTTTGAAATCCTTTATTAGTTTTGACTTTAATTAAAAAATCACCTTTTTCATCTATTGGATCATTTAATTTAGGTACTCTAATATCACGTTCGCAATAGGGTGAATGTTCAAGCAGTTGTCCTTGATTATTTTTGTATTTATTTGGAGTTTCAATTGGATCTTTTGATTGTACTGATAGAAGCTTTATACTTTCAGAAATAATAAATTTAAAAATTATTCCTCTTGGAATAATTATATAATCTCCAGGCTTAAAACTTAAATCACCGAAGTTAGTTGATAAGGAACCTGAACCATATTGAACATAGAATAATTCATCTTCAATACCATTTTTAAAAAAAAATGAGCAGGAATTATCTAATTTTAAAACAGATATTGTTAAATCTAAATTATAAAGTAGATTGGTTCTATTATCTAAATTTCCAGAATGAATATTAGAGGTCTTTATATGACGAGCTCTGTATTTTTTTGTACTATCCCTTAAAATTATTGGCTCAAGTTTTCCAATCTTAGTAATTTGTGTTGGTCTATTTAGATGGTAGACATTTGTATAAATGCTACTAAAACCATTTCTACTTATTAATTCCTCATAATAGAGTTTTTTACCATTGAACATTGTTGTGTGGCGTTTTTTAGGAACTTTACCTTCTGATTTATAAAATGGCATTATAAATTACCTCTTAATGCTTGCTCTCTTTCAATAGATTCAAATAGGGCCTGAAAGTTTCCTTGACCAAAACCTCTTGAACCTTTTCTTTGAATTATCTCAATAAATAATGTGGGCCTATCCTCAATTGGTTTTGTAAATAATTGTAATAAGTAGCCTTCCTCGTCTCTGTCAACTAAAATATTTAATTCTTTAAGTTTATCGATATCTTCGTCAATATTTCCTACTCTTTTTTTCAAATCATCATAGTAAGAATCAGGAACAACCAAAAAATCTACGCCATTATTTCTCAGTGCTTTAATTGATTTTATAATATCATTTGTATGAATTGCTATGTGTTGTACGCCAGGACCTTCATTAAAATCTAAATATTCTTCAATTTGAGATTTTTTAATTCCTTTTGCTGGTTCATTTATTGGAAGCTTAACTTTCCAATTTTTTGATCGAACAACTATGCTCTTTAGTGATGAATATTTAGTACTTATATCTGTCTCGTCGAATCTAACAAAAGTCATAAATCCAAAAATTGTTTCGTAATATTTTTTCCAATCATCCATTTTATCCAATTCGACATTACCAACAATGTGGTCTATTTTTACTAAAGCTGTATTTTCGGTTTTGACATTAGGAAGTTTTACTGAATCAAATTTAGGTGCCCATAAACCATTGTAATCTCTGTCATTTATAAAAGAATGTATGGTGTCACCGTAGGTTTTAATTGAAGACTTGCCATAATGACCATCTTTATTTTTTATTGAAAAAGGTTTATTGTATCCAATGGCACCTCTGGATAAACATGATTCATAGGCTTCTTTCGCAGAATCCACTAAAAACGCAATATCAAAAACTCCATCACCATGTTTTTTTAACCATTCTGAACCTGGATGATTTGAATTTAATGGTGTTGTAAAAATAAAAAATTGTCTATTGTTTTTTAATACGTAGGAAACCTGATTTTTAATGCCAGTTTCAGGTCCAGAATAAGCATATGGCTCAAATCCAAAGGCAGATCTGTAATAGTGAACTGATTGTTTTGCATTCCCAACATAAAATTCCACATGATGGAAATTATGAATAGGAAAATATTCCTTACCATTCCATTTTGATGTTATAAATGCCAATTTTTCTCCTAGTGAATGAATTTCATAAAAAAAACTTATTTTAATTTAGTATTTTTTTTAATACTCTAAAATCGGTTTGTTGATTTTTGAACAAAAAAAAACCCTCCATAATGAGGGTTTTTTATAAATTAAATGACAATTAAAAACCTTTAACTTTTGCAGATTTTTTATAAAGTTGAAATGCTAAATGCCATCCAATAGCTACCATAGCTACAAGCACCAACCAATTTGTTGATTCTGTTATACCAAAATTACCACCTGCAAAAATAACTGTATGTTGATTCATCATTGTCCAAATTAATGGAATTGACATATATGTATTGTGCTTTGATCTTAAGCCAGCTAATGCAACATCTGAACCATTCGGAGCCTGACCATCTTTTATAGCTGTGATTATTTTTTGTTGTGCTGGCCAAATTCTAAACCATACATTAAAAGCCATCATAGTCCCAAACATTGCTCCCAAATGTATATTGAAACCTCTGTATGAGAAACCTGACACAAATTTAAATAAGTAAATTACTGCAGCTACTAGTAGAAAACTTACTATTGTAATGATTCTAACATTACTTGCTAAGCCTGTTTTGTAAAGGTAATCATAAAGAAAAACTGCTGCAAAAGTAAATAGAAGCATTATATGGGTAGTTTGAGAAACCATTGTACCTTCGTCAAAAAGATTTGTTCCCGCAGATTCACCAAATGATAAGCCTCCGCCCCAAAAAACAATATACATCAGAACAATACCTGACAGCCATGTCCAAGCAGCGCCATATCTAAACCAATACAATGCTCTGGGCATAAGTTCAGGTACAACTTTTCTTTTGCTATCAGCATCCATAGTTGCAGCTACATGACCATTAATAAAGTTAAAGAAATAGAGTAAGCCTATCCAGGTTATCCCTGCGATTATATGAATCCATCTAAATAATGGATGTAAAATTTCTTCCATATTGTCTCCTTATAATTGATATGTTACTT
>PAFF01000031.1 GCA_002704045.1 Fidelibacterota bacterium | reverse complement strand
TTTTGATTCTATAATTATTGAAAAAATAATTTTAAAAATACAAGCATATAAAAGGGATAAAGATGCTACTGCTAATGATAAACCTAATCTTGATGCCATATTTTCTTCGGGTCCACCTGTAGCATAAAGCATCATTACTAGATTCATAAAAACACCTAGAAAAGCACAAGGTATTAGGAGTTTATTTATAAATTTAAGACCTTTAAGATCAAGTAAAAATTTCCCATGAGCTGCAACTGTACCAAAGTACGAAATTCCAAGAACTATAAAAAAACTAACTGTGTCAACGTATCCCATCATTGGACCTCGAGTACCAGCAGCGGATAAGTACATTCCAAAGTAAGTAAATAAACCTGCAAAAAACCAACCTATTATTTTAATCATTTTAACTCCACCACTCTTTTTTATTTAAATAAATTTATTATTTTTTAAATAATCAATTATAACTTGAATTGATTCATCTGGAGAAGATCCTACTGTATCCACAACAATTTCAGCATTTTTTGGTTTTTCGTAAGGATCATCAATACCTGTAAAACCTTTTAGCTCACCTGATCTTGCTTTAGCATATAATCCTTTTGTATCTCTCTCTTCACATTTTGACAATGGAGTTGAAACAAACACTTCAATGTATGCTCCTCTACTTGATATTAGTTCTCTGTTAAAAGATCTAGATTCTTCATATGGTGCAATTGGAGCACAAATTGCAATACCCCTATTTTTAGTTATTTCACTAGCAACAAAACCAATTCTTTTTACATTTAATTCTCTATGTTCTTTTGAAAATCCTAGTTCACTTGATAAATGAGTTCTAACTATATCACCATCTAGTAAAGTTACTTTTCTTTTACCATATTCTTTTAATCTTATAACCAAACCATTAGCAATAGTTGATTTTCCAGAACCTGATAAACCTGTAAAAAATAATGTAAAACCTTGATTTTCTTTTGTTGGATAAACTTGTCGTAATTCATCTACAATTTCTTTGTAAGTAAACCAATCAGGAATATCTTCTCCTTTACGTAATTTATCTCTTAACTGTGAGCCCGATATTTTTAATGTTTCATCTTTTTCTGTAACTTTGTCAAGTTCAATATAATCGGATCTATTTTTAGCATATACCATCATCTTAAATGGAACCATTACTATTCCAATTTTATCTTGATACTTAATCATTAATTCTTGAGCATCATAGGGCCCATAAAACGGATTACCTTGACTATCATTTCCAGGACCAGCATGATCTCTACCAATGACAATATGTGTACAGCCATAATTTTTACGAATTAAAGCGTGCCATAACGCTTCTCTAGGACCAGCCATTCGCATTGCCAATGGTATTAGGCTTAAAAAACTAGAATTTTCAGGAAAATAATTCATAATTTTTTTATAACATCTTACCCTTGTAAAATGATCAATATCACCAGGTTTTGTTGGTCCAACAACAGGGTGTATTAAAAGTCCAGCTTTAGAATCCTCAGAAGCTTTCAACGCAATTTCTTTATGCGCCCTATGCATTGGATTTCTAGTTTGAAATGCTACAACTTTATCCCAGCCCATTTTTTGAAATTCTAACTTTAATTTATCAGGTGTATGTCTAAGTTCCCGGTAATCATAATGTTTTGGTAATGATATTTTTTTTAATTTCCCTGTAATATAATAATCACCTGTTTTATTAAATAAATAACTTACACCAGGATGTTTAATATCATTAGTACCATATATTTGCAATGCTTCTTTTTCTTTATCAATTTTCCATATTTCTGAAATTTTCAATGTAGCATTAATAAAACCTTCTTTTTCTCTTAATTGTAAAATAGAATTTACTTCAATTAAATTAGTTTTTATAAAATTGTGGGTCAAATCTAATGTAATTGGTATAGGCCATACAGATCCATCCCTCAAAGTTAAATTATCTAATATTGAGTCATAGTCTTTTTTAGAATTAAAGGTAACTAAAGGTGAAAATCCCCCATTAAGGATTAATTCTAAATCACTTTTTTGTCTATCAGATAAAAAGTAGTTTATTTGGTTATTATTTTTTTTTTTCAATTTTGCCCCTAAAATTAACTTAATACTAATTTTATAAGTTATTTCTTTTTTGAAAATAATGTAGTATTAAATAAAAAAAAAAGCCCCAAAATTTGGGGCTTTTTATGTTTTTGAGTATTAGGTTTAGTACATACCACCCATTCCACCCATTCCACCCATATCAGGACCAGGAGGCATTCCAGCAGGGGCTGCAGATTCAGGCTCTTTTTTATCATAAATCACAGCTTCTGTTGTTAACATTAAACCTGTAATACTAGCAGCGTTTTCAATAGCTGTTCTAGTTACAAGTGTAGGATCAATAATACCAGCTTTAACCATATCGCAATGTTTCTCATTTCTAGCATCAAATCCAAAGTTTGTACTTTTGTTTGCTGCTACATCATTAACAATAACTGCTGGCTCAAGTCCAGCGTTATTGACAATCTGACGCATAGGCGCTTCCAACGCTTTTTTTACGATTTCTATACCTAAAGCCTCATCACTATTCATACCCTTGGTTTTTACGTTTGTTGAAGCTCTAAGCAAAGCAACACCACCACCAGGTACTATACCTTCCTGTACTGCAGCTCTTGTGGCGTGTAGAGCATCTTCAACTCTAGCTTTCTTTTCTTTCATTTCAACCTCAGTTGCAGCACCAATATTTATAACTGCTACACCTCCTGAAAGTTTTGCAAGTCTTTCTTGCAATTTTTCTTTATCATAATCTGATGTTGACTTTTCAGCTTGAACTTTGATTTCATTTACTCTAGCAAGAATATTTTTATTATCTCCTGCACCTTCAACAACTGTAGTATTATCTTTGTCAACAGTTACAGTCCTTGCTGTTCCAAGATAAGAAACATCAGCATTATCTAACTTATAACCTTGCTCTTCTGAAATTACGGTAGCACCTGTAAGAATAGCAATATCTTCTAACATAGCCTTGCGTCTATCACCAAAACCAGGAGCCTTGACCGCACATACTTTTAGAGTACCTCTAAGTTTGTTAACAACTAATGTAGCTAATGCTTCACCTTCAATATCTTCTGCAATTATTAACAATGGCTTACCAGCTTGATTCGTTTTTTCTAAAATTGGTAACAAATCTTTCATATTACTAATTTTTTTGTCGTGAATTAAAATGTAAGGATTCTCTAATTGACATTCCATATCTTCTGGAGATGTTACAAAGTATGGTGATAGATAACCACGATCAAATTGCATTCCTTCAACTGTTTCTAAATAAGTTTCAGCTGTTTTTGCTTCCTCAACTGTGATTACACCCTCATTTCCAACCTTTTCCATAGCATCAGCAATTAATTCACCAATTGAATTATCATTGTTAGCTGAAATTGTTCCAACTTGAGATATTTCTTCTTTTCCACTAACTTTTTTACTTATTGATTTTAAATAAGCTGTTACTTGACCAACACCATTATCAATACCTCTCTTAAGATCCATTGGATTAGCACCAGCTGTGACATTTTTTAAACCTTCATTGATAATGGCCTGTGCAATTACAGTAGCTGTTGTAGTACCATCTCCTGCAACATCTGAGGTTTTGGATGCAACTTCTTTAACCATTTGAGCACCCATATTCTCAGTAGGATCCTCAAGTTCAATTTCTTTAGCAACAGTTACACCATCTTTAGTAATTGTAGGTGCTCCAAATTTTTTATCAATAATGACATTTCTACCTTTAGGTCCTAATGTCACTTTTACAGCATTAGCAAGTTTATCAACACCTTCTTTTAAGGTTGATCTTGCTTCTACATTATATTCTATTAATTTTGACATTTAATTCTCCTTTTAATTACATTATAGCTAAGATGTCACTCTCACGCATGATTAAATATTCTTTTCCATCAACAGTAATTTCAGTACCTGAATACTTACCATATAAAATGGAATCACCTTTTTTTACTGTTAACTTTATTAAATTACCTGAATCACTTACTTTGCCAGGCCCTGTAGCTACTATTTCACCTTGTTGAGGCTTTTCTTTAGCTGTATCTGGTAATATAATACCTCCATTGGAAACTTCTTCAGCTTCCTGAGCTTTTACTACTACCCTATCTTCTAATGGTTTTATTTTCATAGTGTTCTCCCTCTATGAATTAATTGTTAAATAAATACTAATACATTTAATAAGACAAACTTCATACCAATTATACTTTTCTGTCTTTATGGCAGCTTTACTATTTCCCAGTACTGCCGAAGCCTCCTTCACCTCTTGTTGAATTGGATAATTCATCAACTAATTCATAACTAATTGGAGAACAGTCAGAAGATACAATTTGAAATAATCTTGTACCTGCTTCAAGTTTGTATTCAAAATTCTTAATATTATCACAAATAGCCATTATTTCACCTCTATAACCGCCATCTATCAAGCCAATAGAATTTGCCATTCTTAAAGGTGTTTTTGAAATACTAGATCTTGGCAATAGATAATATGCCTTACCATCAGCAGGTTCACAGGTAATACCAAATTTTATTTTTTTAGTATCACTCGGAAAAAATGTCATATCTTCTAATACATACAAATCAAGCCCAGCATCGCCTTTATGAAAATGACCATGGTTATGATAATAATTTTTTGATTTTTGACTAATTACTTTAATTAATAATTTCATACTACTCCAATCTACGGGTCAATCCAATCACCGTTTTCTTTAATTATATTTATTAATGCTTGATCTGCTTCATCCATTGGAACATCTCTATTTACCACATCCTGTTTTTTATAAAGAGATATTTTACCTATACCTGTTCCAACATAACCATAGTCAGCATCAGCCATTTCTCCAGGTCCGTTTACAATACAACCCATAATACCTATCTTTAATCCCTTCAAATGCTGAGTTTTTAATCTAATTCTTGCTGTTACTTCCTGAAGATCAAATAAAGTTCTACCACATGATGGACAAGAAATAAACTCTGTTTTTGTTATTCTAGTCCTAGTTGCCTGGAGAATACCAAACGATGATTTATTTACATTTATTAATTGACCGCAATTAACCGTTGATATAAAAATTCCGTTACCCATTCCATCAACTAATAAACCACCTAAATCAGTAGAGGCGTAAATTTGAAAATCTGAAACAGATAAATTTGAATATGATCTCGATATTATAATTGGAATTTTAAGATTATTATTAATAATATTCATTATAAAAGATCTTTGTTCGGCTAAACCATGTGAATTATTAGTTTTTAAAATCAAAACTAATGAAGGGTGATTTTTAATAAATTCAATAATTTTATTGATTGATTCATCAGCATAAATTTCAAGAAAATTCAACTTGTCACTCAACTCTAAATCATTTTTTTTAATATCTTTTTTAGTTATTAATGGAAATGAAAATTTATTATTTTTGTCCCACATATTAATGTTTTGAATTACGCCTAAAGTTCCGGGGATTTTAAAATTAATTTTATTATTACCCAAATAAATAAAATCAGCTCCCATTTCGCTAATTTCCCATTTGTCATTTTTTTCAACATATTTATATCCAATTTGTTGGATAGAATTAAATAATTCTTTTTCATTCTCATCACTTAAATCAAGAATTACCCTTGGAACGTTTTCAGACCCTATATTTAATAATTTGTATGTATCTCTAGGTTTATATTCAAATGGGTTTATTGGATTAATCGGTATTTTTTTGATTTTTTTATGTTCAGTTCGTTGTAAGTACCTATTTACTAAAGATTTTGCTACAGGAATTTCAAATTCTGGTTCTTCAGTCAAAGATACTCTTACTGTATCACCTATTCCATCTTCAAGTAAAGTTCCAATACCAACAGATGATTTTATCCTTCCATCCTCACCCTCACCTGCTTCTGTTACTCCTAAATGCAGTGGATAATGCATATTTTCTAAATTCATTCTATTAACTAAAAGTCTATATGCTTCTACCATAACAATTGGATTACTAGATTTCATTGATAAAACTATGTTATGAAAATTTTCATTTTTACATATTCTTAGAAATTCTAAGGCAGATTCAACCATACCAAGTGGCGTATCACCATACCTACTCATAATTCTGTCTGATAAAGACCCATGGTTTGTCCCTATTCGCATTGCAGTACCATATTCCTTGCATATATGAATTAAGGGTTTAAATCTTTTACTTATTCTTTCAATTTCATTTTCATATTCTTGATCTGAATATGAAATAAAATTAAATTTTTTAGTATCAGCATAATTACCTGGATTTATTCTAACTTTTTCAACAATTCTTGCTGCAATTTCAGCAGCGTTAGGAGTGAAATGAATATCAGCAATTAATGGCGTGTTATATCCTTTTTTAACTAACTCTTCTTTTATATTACTTAAATTTTTAGCTTCTTTTATACTTGGAGCTGTTATTCGAACATAGTCTGATCCTGCATCTATCATTTTAATAGATTGATTAACAGTTCCTAAAGTATCCATAGTATCAGTAGTAGTCATGGATTGTAAACGTATAGGGAAATTACTACCTAATGAGACGTCTCCAATTTGAACATCATTTGTTTTACGTCTTTCATATTTAAACAAGCTATTGCAATATATCATTTTTAATTTAAACGTGTCTTTATTATTCTTTTTGCCTCGTCAATTTCTGGGAAATAATTATTTAATTTCAAGACTAATTTATAATTTTTTAGTGCCATTTCATCCATACCTAATTTATCAAAAGTTTTACCTCTTATCATATAAGCAAAACCCAATAGCCAATCAAATTCCATTTTATAATTTTCAATCATCCAGTTTGTCTCTTGAATAACATAATTATAATTTTCATTATTAAATGCCTTCAATACATATATATGCTTCAATTTTAATTCTACTTCGTTCTTTAATAAAAGTTTATTATTTTTAACAATCTGTTCAAGCTTAGGTAAAATTTTATTTACTTCATCCCACCTGTTGCTCTTTGCAAGAGATTCAGCTTTTAAAAAAATAAATAATGGATGATCTGGGAAATTATCTACTAAAAGACTAGATGTTCTCAATGCATTATCATAATCTCTTTCAAAATATAAGTAAATATATGATAAAATATTAGCAGATTCAATCCAAGCATATTTTGATTCTTTTAAAGCTAGTTCGAGATTTTCTTTACCAACTTCACAATCACATTTAAATCCCATAACCTTACCAACAAATTGAATAGGTACTGAACTAATGCACAAAAAATACTCAAGTAATCCAATTGATAAGTTTACGTCATGCAATGTAGAATCCATTTTTTTGGCTTGTTTAATATATTTAATTCCAGCATAACCGGAATATAAAACATCTAACCAGTCTTTTGAAGCTAAAGAAACTCTGGCTTTCAGACCATAAGTACTACCTAAAAACAAATAATATTCTGCTTTGTTTGGATAATCTGAAATCAATGATTTATATCTGGGTATTGTATTTTCAACTCCCGATATAATTGCCTCATATGATTCATTATAGCCAAATTCGGTTTGATTCATTAGCCAATCATTTACAATTAATAAAAAAGGCGCTATGGCATTAGATTGGTCTAAATCTAAAACAGTATTTAGATGTTTTGTTGAACTGAAAAAATTATAGCTATAAAGATCATATATTCCATTTTGTATAGATTCATCAATTTTTAAATTTTGAGATGTAGGAAAAACTATAAGTACTAATAAAAAAAAATATTTTTTACTAAAATAAATCAATTAAGCTTTTTAATTATAAATTGAGTAGTTTTTTCAATCAAAGAGTTTCGGTCAGCTAATCTCATTTTCATTAATTCTTTATATCCCATCTTAGATTCTTTTGACCATTCTTTATTAAAATTACCTGATTGGATGTCTTGCAAAATATTTTTCATTCTATCATTCAATTCTTTATCAAAAATTATATCTCCCACTTTATATCCACCGAATTCAGCTGTATCACTAATTGATTCATTCATATAATCAAAACCTTTTTCAAAAAATAAATCAACAATTAATTTAACTTCATAAAAACACACAAACCATGCTACGACTGGCTGATATCCAGATTTAACCAATGTATTAAATGCCATCTTAATAAGTTTTGGTATACCACCACAAAGCACAACTTGCTCACCAAATAAATCTGTTTCGCATTCTTCTTTAAATGATGATTTTATTGCTCCAATTTTAGTACCTCCTATATTGTAACTATAAGAAAGCATTATATCAAAAGCTTGTGATGAATAATCATTATGAATTGCCAATAAATTAGGAATTCCTTTCCCAATTTCATATTTTTCTCTTACCATTTTACCTGGACCACTTGGGGCAACAAGAACGACATCAACATATTCAGGTGTTAAAATATGTTTATAATGAATATTGAATCCATGAGAAAACAGAAGTAATTGATTTTTATTTAAGTGAGGTTTTATATGATCTTCATAAACATTTGACATTATTTCATCAGGAATGAGAATAGCAATAACATCAGCCCATTTAACTAAATTCGGGATTTCAAGAAAATCTAAACCATCTTTTACTACCAAATCAGCAGATTTACTATTTTTTCTAAGACCTATTTTAATTGTGATCTTACTGTCTCTTAAATTTAGTGCTTGAGCTCTACCTTGATTACCATACCCAATTATTCCAACTTTTTTTTTAATTAAGAGATTTTTTTTTACATCAACATCTTTAAAAATAGTAGGTATTTCAATCATTTTTAACTAAAAATCCAAATTTAGGTTTAAGTAAAAGTATCAAAACTGGTAATAAAACCAAAGATCCTCCTAATGCCATTATTAAAATTATAGTTCCTAATAAACCAAATTCAAAATTTGGTACATATTGTGAAAATAATAATACGATAAATCCCAAAGAAATTACAATCGTTGTACTAATAATTGCTTTCCCGGTTGTCAATAATGATTTTGTTATAGCTTTGCTGTAGTCACCTTTATTTTTAATAAACTCTTGGCGAAATCTAGCTAAAAAGTGAATAGTATCATCTACTGCAATACCCAAAGCAATTGAAAAAGTCATAGCTGTTGATGGTCTAAGAACTATATTAAAAATACCCATAATACCACCAGCAAACATTAATGGAATTATATTAGGTAAAATGGCTAATAATGCTAACCTCTTTGAACCAAACAAAAACATCATAGAAAAGAAAATTACTATTGAAGCTACAATGAAACTCGTCATTAAATTTTGTACCATATATTTATTTGATTTCAACATTACAATGATACTTCCAGATACTGCAACTTTACAATCTTGTGGCAAAATTTTAGTAGCTAGTTCTTGAACTATTTTTTTTGTATTATCTGCATCACTTGTTTTACCAGCGATTGCTCTACACGTTATTTTACCTTTTTTATGATTTGACAAAATAAAAGCATTAAATGCCTCTTCGTCAATAGCTGTGTAGGAAATAATGTCTTCATATGATGTTGGTAATGAATACTGATCATTAAATTCTTTATTAAATACTTTGAAAATATCAGTATATGATTTAGCAGAACCAATTGAATATATTTTTTTAATACTGTCCTGAAATTCTTCTACTTTAAAAAGAAGCTCGGGATCGAGCAAACCTTTATTTCTATCAGTTTCAATAATTATTTCTAATGGGAAAACACCGCCTAAATTTTTATCCACAAATTTTACCGAATCATAAATATTGTTACCAGGTCTAAAATCATCGAAAATTGATGAGTCATCACTGATTCTGGAAATTCCAAAAATTGAAAATAAAATTATGAAGAATGACGTTACTAAAATACGTTTTGGATGGTTTATAATCCAATTATTAAGAGAGGATGCAAGTTGCAATCTCCCTCCTCTCACTAATCTATCTATATGTTTTTTGCTCGGCAGCTTAATAAGATTTAAAATTATAGGTATTAATACAATAGTTATACAAAACATCAAAATAGCACCAATACCAACCAATAGTCCAAATTCTCTAATTATTTTAATATTTGTTAAGCACAAAGAGAAAAAACCTATAGCAGTAGTAAAACTTGTCAAAAACAATGCATATCCAATCTCTTTTATAACATTAATGATTGCATTATTTTTGTTAAAACCATTTTTTAAATTTTCATGATATTTTATTAATATATGAATACAATCTGATACTCCAATAATTGTTAATAAATTAAATATAAGATAGGAAATAACATTGATACTTACGTTTAAAAATGCCATTATTCCACAAACCCAAACTAAAGTTATACCAATTGCAACTAGAGATATAACTACAGATTTTATTTGTCTAAAAACATAATATAAAACTAAGGATGCAACAATGAAAGCTATTGGAATGAAAATATCTCTCTCTGCCATTACAAACTCAACATATTCCGTTCTTATAAATGGTATACCAGCCAAATAATATTCTATATTGTAAACATCTAAAACCTTATAGACTTGATTCAAAACAGGCTTTCTTGAATCATGATCATCAATATAGTTTTCTAATTTAACAATGATATTATTTACATATCCGTTTTTAGCTATAAATACATTTTCTAATGCAGGATTTTTAATAATATCTTTTGCTTCTTCTTCCCATTCATTTTCACTGTAATCATCGAAGTCTTGATCAATAAACGTTAAAATACTATTAACTTCCTCAACGCCATCAATAAAAGATAGATCTTCAGTAATATTTAATAATTGGTTAAGTGAATTCTGACTAAGGCAATTATCACATTCATATACTATAAAAAGATTTGATTCTTCTTTTGGAAAATCTTTTTGTAATTGTTCATAAATATCTTTATCGGGATCTTTGTCTGGAAATAATTGTTCTAATGAAAAATCAGTTATAATCTTTCTTTCTGATAAAAAAGCATTATATCCAAAAAAGCAAGTAATACTTATGATTACAAATAATAAAAATTTGTAATGTTTTAAAATCATTCTGCTAATTACTTCTGGTAACATCTAACTTAAAATTTCTTTCAAAGATTTTATTAGATAATTTATATCTTTTTTCTGATTATAAAGGTAATACGATACCCTTAGTAAATTTTTACCTTTCCAATTAAATATCGGAATTTCGATATTATAATCGTTTATTAATTTATTTTTAATATCTACGTGATTTTCAATAGGGATTATCATTGAAGCCATATGACCTAACATTTTATTTGGACATATATTAGATTGCTTTGTGATATCATTAATTTCCTTACGAATCATTGGAATCCTACTCAAACATTGAATTCTGGAACTAATCATGTCTTTTTCCTGATGAATCATTATTGCTAAAGGTATACAGAAATAAGAGGACATATCCCTAGTACCCCACCATTGATGGTTACTTTGAAAATTTGAAAGTTTTGTTTCGCTATCTCTCCAACCCCAACCAATAATTAAAGGATCCAATTTATTTTGGATTTCTTTGTTCACATATAAAAAACTTACACCCTTAGGAGTACATAACCATTTATGACAAGTCCCAATATAGTAATCTGGATTTAAATTCATTATATCTAATTCAATGTGTCCAGGAGCATGCGCTCCATCAATTATTGTAATAATGTTATTTTTTCTTGCAAAATCACACAATTCTTTAACAGGAAATATAATAGCAGTAGGACTTGTAATGTGACTAATAAATAATACTTTCGTTTTATCTGAACAATTATTTATCAAAGTAGAGGTAATATCCTCTTCAGACTCTATTGGAAATGGTAATTTAATATTTTTATAACTTGAACCTGTTTTTTCGGTTACAAACTCCCATGCTTTATCCATAGCTCCGTATTCGTGATCAGTAGATATTATTTCATCTCCAGGTTGCAATTTTAAAGATCGTATGATTTCATTAATTGCTGTAGTT